>JAFEFD010000044.1 GCA_018240765.1 Pseudomonadota bacterium
GCCAACTGGTCCCGCGTGGCGGTTTCCAGCGTGCCGATGCCGTGGATGGATTGACTGCCATCGCCACGCATCTGCAATCCGAAGCGTGTGGCAAGATCGGCAAGGCTGTTGCGCGACGCCGTCATGGCGCGGCGCCCGCGGGTTTTGCATGGCGCAACTGGTCGAGCACGGCATCGGTGATGTCGATGCGCGGGTTCGCGTAAACCACGGGGCTGGGCACGATCAGGTCGTAGCCGTGCGCGCGCGCGTAGTCGACGACGGTGTCGTTGATCTGCTGCCAGACGCGGTCGCGATCCGCCGCCGCGCGTGTATTGAGTTCATTGCGCAAGCTGTCGCGGGTGCGCTTGATCGCGCCATCGAGGGTGTCGATCTGGCGCTTGAGTGCGTCGGCGTCGGCTTTCGACATGATCGCGCCATCGCGCGCGTAACGTTTGTTCATGTCGGCCAGGCGCGCTTCGTCGGACTTGAGGGTGGCGTCGCGCGGCGCAAACTCGCGTTGCAGGCGCGCACGGCTTTCGACCATCTGCGGCGCGTTGTCGATCAGGCGCTTGAGATCCACGTAGCCGACCTTGCCGGCCGCGGTCTGTGCCATGGCCAGAATGGGCACGAATGCCAGGGCCAGCGCGAATGCGCTGACGTACCGCCATTTGCCAGCGCTAGCCCTCACCCGGAAACCCTTCGCGTTGCCTTCCCGGCCTGAATCATACGCAAAGGGCCGGATTTGCACAGCCCTTCGCGTGGCAGATCAGAACGTGGTTCCGAAGTTGAACTGCAGCGTCTCGCCGATGTCGCCGGGCTTGGAGCGGATCGGGCGGCCCAGGTTGATCACGATCGGGCCGACCGGCGCCTGCCAGTGCAGCGAAATGCCGGTGGAAGCACGCATTTCGCTCCAGGAAATCCCGTTGTTGCTGTACAAGTTGTTGCCCAGCGACGGATTGTTCTGATTGAACACGTTGCCGACGTCCAGATACCACGAAAGGCGCGTTGCGCTGTCGTCCTTGACGAACGGCGTCGGGAAGATCAGCTCGAACGATGCCACCGTCTTCAGGTTTCCACCCAGCGGCTGGCGGCAATAGTAGTTGTTTGCGTCCGTGCATCCGGGGGCCAGCGCGTACGGGCCGAGCGTGTTGTCACGGAAGCTGCGCACGTCGGAAACGCCGCCGGCGTAGAAGTTCTCGAAGAACGGCAGGCCGTTGACCTTGAGCGGTGCGCC
>JAFEFD010000450.1 GCA_018240765.1 Pseudomonadota bacterium
CACGTCCACGTCAACGTACAAGACCTCGACCAGAGCATACGTTTCTACTCGCAGCTGTTCGACGCGCAACCCGTCGTGCGCAAGGACGACTATGCGAAGTGGATGCTCGACGATCCACGCATCAATTTCGCCATCTCGCAGCGCAATCGCGCGCCTGGCGTCGATCACCTCGGCCTGCAGGCGGACGATACCGCCGAGCTCGAGCAGATCGGCGCACGCCTCAAGGCCGCCGACGCCGTGCGCATGGCCGAAACCGGCACGACTTGCTGCTACGCGCATTCGGACAAGTACTGGAGCGAGGACCCGCAAGGCTTGCGCTGGGAAAGTTTCTACACGCACGGCGCGGCGACGAGTTATTTCGCGCCGACACAGGATGCCGCGTGTTGCGGGCCGCAGAAGGAAGTGGCGAAAGCACCGTGCTGCGGCCCAACCGCCGGCAGCGGCCGCCGCGGCGCATGAAACGCATTCTGTTCGTCTGTGTCGAGAACTCCAACCGCAGTCAGATGGCGGAGGCCTTCGCCCGCGCGCACGGCGGCGGGCGCGTGGAGGCGCATTCGGCCGGCTCGCGTCCGTCGGGGTCGATCAATCCGCGTGCCGTTCATTTCATGGCCGAACGCGGCATCGACTTGGGCGCGCAACGTTCCAAGTCATTGCAGGACATCGGCGATGAGCCCTTCGACGCCGTGGTGACGATGGGTTGCGGCGACACCTGTCCATGGATTCCGGCGGCACGCCGCGAGGACTGGGCGTTGCCCGATCCGAAGCACCTCTCCGACGACAGGTTCCGCGCTGTACGCGACGAAATCGAAAGCCGCGTGCAGGCGCTGCTGCGCGAGTTGCCCGCCGACACTCGTACTGGCAAGCCGGCGCTGGGCGCATTCGAGCGCTGGCTGAGCCTGTGGGTCGCCTTGTGCATCCTTGTCGGCATCGGCATCGGTCGCCTGTTCCCGCAAGCATTTCAAGCACTGGGGGCGATTCAGATTGCGCACATCAACCTGCCGATCGGAGTGCTGATCTGGCTGATGATCGTGCCGATGCTGATGCGGGTGGATTTCGGCTCGCTCGGCGCGGTACGCCAACACTGGCGCGGCTTCGGCGTCACCCTGTTCGTGAATTGGGCGGTCAAACCGTTCTCGATGGCGTTGCTCGGCTGGATCTTCATCCGCCACCTGTTCGCGCAATGGCTGCCGCCCCAGCAGCACGACAGCTACATCGCCGGCCTGATCCTGCTCGCGGCAGCACCGTGCACGGCGATGGTATTCGTGTGGAGCCAGCTCGTGCGCGGCGAGGCCAATTTCACCCTAACCCAGGTCGCGCTCAATGACACCATCATGGTGTTTGCATTCGCACCCATCGTCGCGTTGCTGCTCGGCGTCGCCGCGATCGCGGTACCGTGGGCGACGCTGCTGTTGTCCGTGGCACTGTACATCGTGCTCCCGCTCGCGCTGGCCCAGGCGGTGAGGATCCGCTTGCGCCGAAGTCCCGGCGCGCTGGAGGCCGCACTGCGCGCACTGCACCCGTTGTCGCTGCTCGCCCTGCTGGCCACTCTCGTGCTGTTATTCGGCTTTCAGGGCGAGGCGATCCTGCGTCAACCCCTCGTGATTGCCATGCTTGCGGTACCTATCGTTATCCAGGTCGTGTTCAATGCGGCGCTGGCATACGGATTGAACCGCCTCAGCGGCGAGGCGCATTGCGTAGCCGGTCCGTCGGCGCTGATCGGCGCCAGCAACTTCTTCGAACTGTCGGTGGCCGCCGCGATTGCCCTGTTCGGCTTCGAATCTGGAGCCGCCCTGGCGACGGTCGTGGGCGTATTGATCGAGGTGCCTCTGATGTTGGTCGTCGTCGGCGTGGTCAATCGCAGCCGGGTCTGGTACGAGGCGACAAGCGATCAGCGCGGCAAATAGCCGATCCCGCCCAATTGCCGCACCTGGCGCTGCGTCCACTGCGCATGGTTCAACACATACGGCGACGGGCGATCTGCGTGCAAGCGCTTCGGATTCGGCAGCACCGAGGCAAGCAACGCGGATTGATAGGCGTCGAGTTGCGACGGTGCCTCGCGAAAAAACGTGTGCGCCGCCGCATCGGCGCCGTAGATGCCGTCACCGAATTCGGCGATGTTCGTGTACACCTCGAGGATGCGC
>JAFEFD010000451.1 GCA_018240765.1 Pseudomonadota bacterium
CGCCGCACCTGGGTTGCTGGGAGTTGCTGAATTTCTGGCTGTGCAGCCGCACGTCCATCGCCATCGCCTACCGCCCGCCGCGGCGGCCCGAGATCGAGCCGTTGCTGATCCGCGTGCGCGGCGCGCTGGCCGCCGAACAGGTGCGCGCCGATGGCGCTGCCGGAGTCCGTGCCTTGTTCAAGCGCCTGCTCGCCGGCGGTGTGGTCGGCATTCTGCCCGACCAGCAGCCCAAGGCCGGCGAGGGCGAATTCGCTCCGTTCTTCGGCACACCGGCGTTGACCATGGTGCTGCTCTCGCGCCTCGCGCAGCGCACTGGCGCGATCGTGCTGTTCGCCTTTGCCGAACGGCTGCCGCGCGGCGCTGGCTTCCGCATCCACATCCGGGCGGCACCGGAAAAGATCGCCGACACCGACCTGCCCACGGCCGTCGCCGCACTCAATCGCGGTGTCGAGGATTGCGTTCGGATCGCGCCGGCGCAATACCAATGGGCGTACAAGCGCTATTCGATCCGGCCGCAGTAAAGCCGCATGTCGCGGGTATCGTGGCGCTCAGCGCAACCAGCCGCGTCTGGCCAGGCTGCGTTGCGCGCGCCACGCACGCAACCACCAGCCCCGGCGAAAACACGCGACAAGTACCTGTCGTGGCGATTGCGACAGGACGTCTGCCGAGACTTCGCGACATTCAGCATCCAGCTGAGTATCGTTGCGCGGCACGCTGCGCGCCAGGTTGGCCAAGGTGCGCAGGCAGAAGTAATCCAGGGTAGTCCACGCGCGTGCATTCAAGCCATGCGGAAGTCCGGCCAATCCATCGCGCAAACTGCGCAATGCCCACAGCATGTCGCGCACGTTGTCCGGCGTTTTCGTTGCCACGATGCTGTCGCCGCGCTTGCGATAACCCACCCACGGACTCGGCACATGCCTCCAACTGCTGACGCCGTCGACCAGCGCCGGAATCGTCGCCACGTCCTCGAAACAACGCCCTTCCGGGAAACGCACCCGCGTCCAGATCTCCCGCTTCGCGATCTTTGACCAGGGATGCAGTTGCCGCGACTGCAACAGACCGCATATCAGTTCCAGGCGATCGGTGGTCGTTCGTCCGTCGCCGCCTTCGAACGAACGCCGGTGTCGCTCTCCTCGCACGCAGTGGCGCCATCGCGAGCGATCCCGCAGCTCCTGAAAATCGCACAACAGCAGATCCGGCCAATCCGCTTCCACCTGCGCGCGAAGCCCGGCGATCGCACCGGGCAACAAGACATCGTCCGAATCGAGAAACCAGACGTAGCGTCCGCGCGCCTGCGCCAGCAATGTGTTTCGTGCCGCTGCCACGCCACGGTTGCTCGCGTGCCTCAACACACGCATGCGTTGCGGATGATCGCGCGCCACCTGCTCGACCACCGCCCACGAGCCGTCGCTGCTGACGTCATCCAGAACCACTATCTCCACCGCGCCGGCGCCGTCGCTTTGATCCAGCACGGAGTGCAGGCAGTCTTTCACCCAGGCGGAAACGTTGTACACGGGAATCAGCACGCTCAGCCATGGCGCAGTCTGCGCATCGACGGAAACAGGCGACGGGGTTTCGCCGGGCGAATTCATCGGGATGCCAGTCGTCGCAGGAACACCGTCATTTCCTTCTGCGCCTGCTTGTCGCCGCGCTTTTGCGCGGCGGCGATGCCGCGCTGGTACGCATCGATTGCAGCCGTGGCGTCGTCGGAATCGGCAAGCAATTTGCCGAGCTGCTTCCAGGCCGCCGAATAGTCCGGATCGAATTCCAGCGCGCGGCGCAATTCGGCGATCGCCGATGCCGTGTCATCTTCAGCCAGCAAGGCATTGGCCAGGGTCACGCGCAGCAGGGCGCCATCGCGCGGCCCGCCGCATTGGGCACGCAGGCTGGCGATGCGGTCTGTCATGCGCGCTCGCGCCGCGCCGCCACGAGGCGGTGCACGTCGTGCGTGGCGACGCCCACGTCGCGCGGTGGCTTGGCGAAGAAATCCGGATGCTCGAGCGTGCGTTCCATGTCGGTACGGCCCGCCGTCCAATGTTCGCGCTGGGTGCCCAGACCGAAAGCGTAATCCTTGAACTGCGCCTCGTAGGGCTTTGCCTGGTAGATCAGGTGCACGATGTTGATGACGTTGTCGCACACCCAAGGCTGTAGCGTCTTGCGCAGTTTTGGATCAACGCCACTGGCCGGCACCTGCTCGAACAACCGGCGTATCGCATGGCGCAACTGGTGCAGGTTCGCCTCGTGGTCGGTGCCCAGGCGCGTGCGGCTGGAATACTGGATGTCCTTCTGGCGTTCGAGCACATCCGCCATCGTGCGCGGCAGGTCGCCGCGTGCGCTCCACAAATCCACTTGCAGGGCCAGGGTATCGCGGCGCGGGGTTTCCGCCAGCACATGGTCGAGCGGCGTGTTGGAGACCAGACCGCCATCCCAATAATGTTCGCCATCGATTTCGATGGCGGGGAATGCCGGCGGCAGCGCGCCGGAGGCCATGATGTGCTCGGCGCGGATGGTGTCGTGCGCCGAATCGAAATAGCGGAAATTGCCGTTGCGCACATTGGTCGTGCCGATCGACAAGCGCACGTCGCCGCGATTGATGCGATCGAAATCGACGAGGCGTTCCAGCGTTTTTTTCAGTGGCGCGGTGTCGTAGTAGCTCGTCGCTGCCGCACTGCCGTCGTTGAACAGGAATGGCGACTGCGGACGCACGTTGAAGAAACCCTGCTGGCCGAACGCGAGCGCGCCAAGCGCACCCAGCGAATTGGCCCAGGCATCGATCTCGTGCGTGACCGGCAACCATTCCAGGATCGCGCGCACCGATGTCGCGATCGCCGCGCCGGCGCCGCCGGGTTCGCAGATCGTGTTCCAGAACTCGTGCAGGCGTTCGATGCGGTGTTCCGGCGCATTGCCGGCGAGGATCGCCGCATTGATCGCGCCGATCGACGTACCGGCAAACCAGTTCGGCCGGATGCCGGCCTCGTGCAGCGCCTCGTAGACGCCGCACTGGTACGAACCCAGTGCACCGCCGCCCTGCAACACCAGCGCGACGTGCGCATAACCGCGCGCCGCCGCTTCCGGCGACGCGACGGCTTTTCGGCGGCGTTGCGGTTTGGCGGATTTTTTCGCGGCGCGAGCGCGCGCCATCACTGCATGAACCAGCCGTGGCTGACCACGATGCTCTGTCCGGTCAGTGCGTTGGTCTGGAAATCGGCGAAGAACAGCGCGCAAGCGGCGACGTCGTCGACCGTGGTGAACTCGCCGTCGACGGTGTCCTTGAGCATCACCTTCTTGATCACGTCGTCTTCGGAAATGTGCAGTTCCTTCGCCTGCTCGGGAATCTGTTTTTCCACCAACGGCGTACGCACGAAGCCGGGACATATCACGTTCGCGCGCACGCCATGCGCCGCGCCCTCTTTCGCCACGACTTTCGCGAGCCCGATCAAGCCGTGCTTGGCGGTGACATACGGCGCCTTGAGCTTGGAGGCCTCCTTGGAATGCACCGAGCCCATGTAGATGACGCTGCCGCCCTTGCCCGCTGCGTACATGCGCTTGAGGCACGCGCGCGTGGTCAGGAATGCGCCATCCAGGTGAATCGCCAGCAGCTTCTTCCAATCGGCAAACGGGAAACTCTCGATCGGATAAACGATCTGGATACCGGCGTTGGACACGAGGATATCGACGCTGCCCAGGTCCTTGACGACTTTCTCGACGCCCGCCTCGACCTGCTCCTCGTTCGTCACATCCATCAGCACCGCCGTGGCCTTGACGCCGCGCGCGCGGATTTCGGCGGCGGCCGCGTCCGCAGCGGCCTGATTGATGTCGGCGATGGCGATGTGGCAACCGTTGTCGGCGTATACCTCGGCAATGCGCTTGCCGATGCCGCTGGCGGCGCCGGTGACGAGGGCGACTTTGTTTTTCACGCTCATGATTTTCTCCTTGGGGTTGGTGTCAATTTTCCGTTGCCGCGTTTTTCACATCCACCCCCAGGTCGCGCAGCTTGCGGTACAAATGCGTGCGTTCCATGCCGGCCGCCTTGGCCAGTTTGCCGACGCTGCCGCCGGC
>JAFEFD010000452.1 GCA_018240765.1 Pseudomonadota bacterium
CGTGGAACCGATCCTGAAGGAGACCTACGGCATCATGGTCTATCAGGAGCAGGTCATGCAGATGGCGCAGATCGTCGGCGGTTACACGCTGGGCGGCGCCGACCTGCTGCGCCGCGCGATGGGCAAGAAGATCGCCGCCGAGATGGCCAAGCATCGCGTCGTCTTCGGCGAAGGCGCGGCGAAGCACGGTGTACCCGAACACAAGGCCGACGCCATCTTCGACCTGATGGAGAAATTCGCCGGCTACGGCTTCAACAAGTCGCACGCCGCCGCATATTCGCTGGTCGCCTACCAGACCGCGTGGCTGAAAGTGCACTACCCGGCGCAGTTCATGGCGGCGGTGCTGTCCAGTGACATGGACAACACCGACAAGGTCGTCGTCTTTTTGAATGAAGCGCGTGCGCTCGGCCTGACCGTGCAGCCTCCGGACGTCAATGCATCCGGCTACATGTTCGACGCGACCGACGCGAAAACCATCCGCTACGGACTCGGCGCGATCAAGGGCGTCGGCCGCAACGCGGTGGAAAATATCGTGCAGGCGCGCAACAGCCCATTCGTCGACCTCGCCGATTTCTGTCAGCGCGTTGACGGCCAGAAGGTCAACAAGCGTGTGCTCGAAGCACTGATCCTGTCCGGCGCCATGGATGCGCTCGGCGCCAATCGTGCCTGCCTCATGACGCAATTGCCGGAATGTTTGCGTGCCGCCGAACAGGCCGCGCGCGATGCCGCGGCGGGACAGAACGACATGTTCGGCGCGGCCAGTGCCACGCCGGCGCCACGCCTGCAAGCGGCGAATGTCCCCGAGTGGCCGCCCGAGCAGCGCCTCGCCGGTGAACGCGACACGCTCGGACACTATCTTTCCGGCCACCCGACCCTGCTCTGGCGCGACACGCTGGCGCAACTGGCGACCTGCCCCATCGGAGAAATCGGCCAGCGTTACCAGCCACCGAAACCGCGCGCGGATGACGACGGCAATCGCTTCCGGCGCCCGCCGGAAGCGCCGTGGGTCATCGCCGGCCAGCTCGTGGACTTGCGCAAGCGCGGCAACGACCAGGCCTTCGTGCAGATCGAGGACTGGAGCGGGCGCATCGAGGTCAGCCTGTTCCGCGAAGCCTTCGTCGAATTCGCGCCGCTGCTCACGCGCGACGCCATCCTCGTCGTCGAAGGCGGTTTGGCCTGGGACGACTTCGCCGGCGCCCTGCGCATCCGCGCACGGCGTGTATTCACCTTGAATGAAGCCTGCGAACGCCAGGCAAA
>JAFEFD010000453.1 GCA_018240765.1 Pseudomonadota bacterium
CACTGGTCGTGCGCGAACTGTTGCGCCGCGAAAGCGAGCGCCTGCACATCGACGCCGAAGCCGAAGCGATCGACGGCGAAACCGCCGATGAGGCCGCGATCCGCGTGCTGATCGAGCGCGAGATGCCGGTGCCGGCGCCGAGCGCGGAAGCCTGCCGGCACTATTTCGAGCAGAACGCGCAACGCCTGCGCCACCCCGACCGGCTGCGCGTGCGCCACATCCTGCTGGCCGCGGCGCCGGACGATGTCGAGACGCGGCTCGCGGCGCGCACGCGTGGCGAGGAATTGATCGGCGAGCTGCGCGCGCATCCGGAACGCTTCACCGAATTCGCGATGCGCCATTCGGCGTGTCCGTCGCGCGACGAAGGCGGCGAGCTGGGCTGGATCGAACGCGGCGACACCGTGCCGGAATTCGAGCGCCAGTTGTTCATGCTCGCGTCGGGCCTGGCCGGGCTTACCGTGGAGACGCGCTACGGTCACCACGTCGTGCACGTGGATGAAATCGAACGCGGCGCGCCGCTGTCGTTTGCCGAGGCCGAATCGAAGATCGCCGCGTACCTGGAGACGCAAGTACGCCAGAACGCGATCCAGCAATACCTGAATCTGCTTTCCGAACGCTACGGCGTGCGCGGCCTGGAGCATTTCGACGCCTGACCGCTTCGCGCCACCGGACCGTCTTCCACCCACCGACGCCCTGCCGCCATGACCACTGCCATTGACGTCACACCTGCACAACGCGCCCGCGCCTTGTGGCTGTGCACCTTCGCCTTTGCCGTCTGCTTCGCGATCTGGGTGATCTTCTCGATCATCGGCGTCGAGCTCAAGAAGGAACTCGGCCTGTCCGATTCCCAGTTCGGCCTGCTGGTCGCCATGCCGATCCTGACCGGTTCCATCAGCCGGCCGCTGCTCGGCATCTGGTCGGAAATGATCGGCGCCAACCGCGTGTTCGCGCTGCTGATGCTGGTCGTGGCCGGCTTCACGTTCGCGCTGCCGTATGCGCATTCCTACACGATGCTGCTCGCGTTCGGCCTTGGCCTGGGTCTCGCCGGCGGCGCGTTCGCGGTCGGCATGGTCTATGTCTCGGCCTGGTTCCCGCGTGAGAAACAGGGCACCGCGTTGGGCCTGTTCGGCATGGGCAATGTCGGCGCGGCAGTGACCAGTTTCGGTGCGCCGCTGCTGCTCGCCGTGATGGACTGGCGCCAGGTCGCCAGCGTGTACGCCGTCGTCGCGCTCGTCACCGCCGCGCTGTTTTTCCTGCTCGCACAGGTCGATCCGGTTACACGCAACCGCGCCAGCGCGGGCCGACCAGCTTCGCTCGCCGAACGCCTCGCGCCGCTGCGCAACTTGCAGGTGTGGCGATTCTCGCTGTACTACTTCTTCGTGTTCGGCGGTTTCGTCGCACTCGCTTCATGGCTGCCGCGCTACTACATGGGCGTGTACAACGTCGATCTGCGCACCGCAGGCATGCTCGCCGCCAGTTTTGCCCTGCCGGCAACCGTGTTCCGCGCCGTCGGCGGCGCGCTCGCCGACCGCTACGGCGCGCGGCGCATGATGTACATCTCGTTCTCGGTGTGCATGGTCGGCTTGTTCCTGCTGTCGTATCCGGCCACCCACTACGTCATCGAAGG
>JAFEFD010000454.1 GCA_018240765.1 Pseudomonadota bacterium
CGCTTGCGGTCGTTTTCGGTGAGGTGTTTCTTGCGCAGGCGAATCGCCTTGGGCGTGACTTCGACCAGTTCATCGTCCTCGATGAACTCGAGTGCCTGTTCAAGAGACATGCGGATCGCGGGCGTCAACTGCACGTTGTCGTCCTTGCCCGCGGCGCGGATATTGGTGAGCTGCTTGGCGCGCAAGGCGTTGACGGTCAGGTCGTTGTCCTTGGCATGGATGCCGACGAGCTGGCCTTCGTAAATCTGCGCGCCTTCGTCGATGAGCAGGCGGCCGCGTTCCTGCAGGCTGACCAGCGCATAGGCGGGCGCCGGGCCCATGCCGTTGCTGATCATCACCCCGTTCGGGCGCCGCGGTGTCGCGTCGGCAAGCGGGCCGTAGTGATCGAAGACGTGAAACAGCAGGCCGGTGCCGGCGGTGAGGGTGCGGAATTCGGTCTGGAAGCCGATCAATCCGCGCGCGGGAATCAGGTATTCCAGACGCACGCGTCCGCGGCCGTCGGGTTCCATGTTCTTCAGTTGTCCACGCCGTGCACCGAGTTTTTCCATCACGCCGCCCTGGAATTGTTCCTCCATGTCGACGACGAGCTGTTCGTACGGCTCCTGCTTCTCGCCGTCGATTTCCTTGACGATGACCTCGGGCCGCGACACGGCGAGCTCGTAGCCTTCGCGGCGCATCGTTTCGATGAGTACGGAAAGGTGCAATTCGCCGCGGCCGGATACCTTGAACTTGTCGGCGTCGTCGGTTTCTTCCACTTTCAGCGCGACGTTGTGCAGGGTCTCGCGCATCAGCCGGTCGCGGACCTGGCGGCTGGTGAGGAACTTGCCGCCGCTGAATTCCTTGCTGCCGGCGAACGGCGAGTTGTTCACGCAGAACGTCATGCTGATGGTCGGTTCGTCCACCGTCATCACCGGCAATTGTTCCGGCGCGTCGGTCGCGCAGACGGTATCTGAGATGCCGAGTCCTTCCACGCCCGAAATCGCGACGATGTCGCCGGCTTCGGCTTCGGGAACCTCTTTGCGTTCGAGGCCCATGAAGCCCAGGACCTGGAGGACCTTGCCATTGCGCTTCTTGCCTTGGCGATCGATCACCGCCACCGGCATGTTGGTGCGCACCTTGCCGCGCTGGATGCGGCCGATGCC
>JAFEFD010000455.1 GCA_018240765.1 Pseudomonadota bacterium
CCGCTGAGCTAACCGTCCAGGGGAAATATGCCGGAGAAGGGAATCGAACCCCCGACCCACGCATTACGAATGCGTTGCTCTACCAGCTGAGCTACCCCGGCGCAGGGCGCGCAGTGTACCGGCAGCGGCGTCGGCACTCAAGCACGCAGGCCTTCAATTTTGCGATTCGACGGTGAAACTTTCGCCGCAACCGCATTCGCCGGTAACGTTGGGATTGCGGAACACGAACGCTGCGTTAAGGCCTTTGCGCGCGAAGTCGATCTGGGTGCCATCGACGAACGGCAGGCTCTTGCGATCGATGACGATCTTGATGCCATCCTGCTCGACCACCTGGTCGCCATCGCCGAGGCGATCCGCGATTTCGACTTCGTAGGCGTACCCGGAGCAGCCGGTCTTGCGCACGCCGAAGCGCACGCCGGCGGCATCGGGCCGGTTGGCGAGAAAACTCTGCATGCGTTCGCGTGCGGCCGGGGTGAGTTGGATGTTCATGCCGCTCATTGTACCAATCCGCTATCATTCGCGCTCTTGCCGCGGGTCAAAAATGCGGCGTATTTCCGAGGGTTTCAAGGCATGTCGGTTGTGAGTGTGAAGCAGGCGTTGTCGGGTTCGGTCGCAGAAGGCCACGAAGTCACGGTGAAGGGCTGGGTGCGCACACGGCGTGATTCGAAGGCCGGGCTGTCGTTCGTCAATGTCAGCGACGGCTCGTGTTTCGATCCGATCCAGGTCGTGGCGCCGAATTCGCTGCCGAACTACGCGGACGAAATCGCCAGGCTCACCGCCGGCTGCGCGGTGATCGCGACCGGCACGCTGGTGAAGTCGCAGGGCAAGGGCCAGAGTTTCGAAATCCAGGCGTCGAAGGTGGAAGTCGTCGGCTGGGTCGAGGATCCGGAAACCTATCCGATCCAGCCCAAGGCGCACACCATGGAATATCTGCGCGAAGTCGCGCACCTGCGCCCGCGCACCAACACGTTCGGCGCAGTCGCGCGCGTGCGCGATTGCATCGCCAAGGCCATCCACCGCTATTTCCACGAGCGCGGATTTTTCTGGATCAACACACCGATCATCACCGCCAGCGATGCCGAAGGCGCCGGCCAGATGTTCCGCGTCTCCACGCTCGACATGGTCAACCTGCCGCGCGACGACAAGGGCAAGATTGACTGGCACAAGGATTTCTTCGGCAAGGAAACGTTTCTCAC
>JAFEFD010000456.1 GCA_018240765.1 Pseudomonadota bacterium
CGCGGATTTCGAAATGGGCGTGTCGCCCAGGGCGGCCTTCAATGCATCGACGAATTCGCCGGCTGCCTGAATCCGCTCGCTCGAGCGCTTGGCCAATCCGCGCTGAAGCACGGTTGTCGCCATGGCTGGGATAGGCGCAAGTACTTCTTGCGGCAACGGCTCGGTAACCTGCTTCATCAGCACCGCGTGCGGCGTGTCGGCGCTGAAAGGAACACGGCCGGTCAGCCATTGAAAACAGATGATGGCCAGTGCGTAAACATCCGTGTAGGAACCGATCGCCTCACCCATCGCCTGCTCAGGCGCCATGTAGGCCGGCGTGCCAAAGATGTTGCCCGTCGCAGTGCGCAGGCCAGTCGCACTCTCCAGCAGCTTGGCGACACCGAAATCCGCCAGGTACGGCGAACCGTCCTCCGACAGCAGGATGTTCTGCGGCTTCAGGTCGCGGTGAATCACGCCTTTGCGGTGCGCATAGTCCAGGGCCGATGCGACACCGCGCAAGATCGTCAAGCCTTCGGCCATTGCCAGAGGCCGAGACTGCAAGCGCGATTCCAGGTCGCCGCCCGAGACATAGCGCAAAGCCATCCACGGAATCTCGTTGTCGATGCCGTAGCGATACAACGGCACGATATTCGGGTGGTCCAAGCCAGCGATAACCCGTGCTTCTTGTTCGAAACGAGCGGCGAAGTCCGCCTCATCAACGAGCTGGTCTGGCAACACCTTGAGCGCGACAAGCCGGCCAAGTCCGGATTCGCGCGCGAGATAAACGGTTGCCATGCCACCGCGTCCCAATCGGGAAACGATTTCGTAACCTGCGAACGACGACCCGGCCGCAAACCGCATTGACCCCTGACCTCGTCACACCCTCAACACCGCCACGGTGTCAAATCGCCACTACGATTGCAACATGGCGGTGCCTCAGCCCCGCAATCGCTCGATCAACGCATCGGCAAAGGTTTCCGTCGTGCCCGTGCCGCCAAGGTCCGGCGTGGTGCGGTCCTTCGCCGCCAGCGTGGCGCGGATCGCCGCGCGCAGGCGTTGCGCCTGCTCGACCAGCCCCAGGTGATCGAGCATCTGGCAGGCCGCGAGCAGCAGCGCGCAGGGATTGGCGATGCCCTTGCCCGCGATGTCCGGCGCCGAACCGTGCACGGCTTCGAAAATTGCGGCGTCGGTGCCGATGTTCGCGCCGGGTGCAAGGCCCAATCCGCCGACGAGTCCGGCGCACAAGTCGGAGATGATGTCGCCGAACAGGTTCGTGGTGACGATCACGTCGAACTGCTCGGGCTTCATCACCAGCTGCATGCAGGTGTTGTCCACGATCATTTCGTTGAACGCGATCTGCGGATAATCCTTCGCGATCTCGCGCGCCACGTCGAGGAACAGCCCCGATGCGGTCTTGATGATGTTGGCCTTGTGCACCGCAGTGACTTGTCTGCGACCGAGGCGCTGCGCGAGGTCGAACGCGTAGCGCACGATGCGCGACGCACCGCGGCGCGTGTTGCGGATCATCGAGATCGCGGTTTCGCCGTCGGCGGACAGGCTTTGCCCTTCGGACAGGTAGGCGCCTTCGGTGTTTTCGCGCACGGTGATGATGTCGATGTTGTCGTAGCGCGACTTCGTGCCCGGAAACGTGATCGCCGGACGCACGTTGGCGTACAGGTCGAAACGGCGGCGCAGTTCGACATTGATTGATGAAAATCCGCCGCCCACCGGCGTCGTCAACGGGCTCTTCAACGCCACGCGATGCTTCGCGATGGATTCCAGCGTCGCCGCCGGCAGCAGCTCACCGGATTTTTCCA
>JAFEFD010000457.1 GCA_018240765.1 Pseudomonadota bacterium
AACCGCGTCGCCGGACGCCTGAAATTCACCACGGATGCAGCGCAGGGCATTGCCCACGGCCAGATGCTGTTCATCGCCGTCGGTACGCCGCCGGACGAGGACGGCAGCGCCGACCTGCGGCATGTACTAGCGGTGGCGCGCACGATCGGCGCGCATATCGATGGCTACCGCGTGGTCGTGAACAAATCCACGGTGCCGGTCGGCACCGCAGATCGCGTGCGCGAGACCATTGCCGCCGAACTCGCGGCGCGCAGCGCGAAGCACGCGTTCGACGTCGTTTCCAATCCCGAATTCCTGAAAGAGGGCGACGCGGTCAAGGACTGCATGCGCCCGGATCGCATCGTGATTGGTTCGTCCAGCGCACGTGCGATCGAGCAGTTGAAGGCCCTGTACGCGCCGTTCAACCGCAACCACGAGCGCATCGTGCTGATGGACACACGTTCGGCCGAGCTGACCAAGTATGCCGCGAACGCGATGCTGGCGACCAAGATCAGTTTCATGAACGAGATGGCAAACATCGCCGAGCGCGTCGGCGCGGACATCGAACTGGTACGCCACGGCATCGGCTCGGATCCGCGCATCGGCTATTCGTTCATCTATCCCGGCGCCGGTTACGGCGGCTCGTGTTTTCCGAAAGACGTGCAGGCGCTGGAGCGCATCGCGCGCAGCCATGGCTACGAAGCGCGCGTGCTGGATGCGGTGGAAACCGTCAATCGCAACCAGAAGGAAAAACTCTTCGAACTGGTGAGCCGGCATTTCGTCGGCAAGCTCGCGGGCAAGACCATAGCGCTTTGGGGCCTTGCGTTCAAACCGAACACCGACGACATGCGCGAAGCTCCGAGCCGGCGCCTGCTGGAGCAATTGTGGGCCGCCGGCGCGAAGGTGCGCGCCCATGATCCGGAGGCGCGCGAGGAAGCGCAACGCCTTTATGGAGACCGCGCCGATCTCGTGCTATGCGACGAAATGTACGCTGCGTTGGATGGAGCCGATGCGCTGGTCGTGATCACCGAGTGGAAGGCGTTCTGGAGCCCGGATTTCTCGCGCATCAAGGCAAACCTTGGCGCGCCCGTCGTTTTCGATGGCCGCAATATCTACGAGCCCGCGGCAGTGGAATCCGCCGG
>JAFEFD010000458.1 GCA_018240765.1 Pseudomonadota bacterium
AGTTCCGTCCACGCCGTGGAAATCGGGCTCACATTCGCGCCCAGGTTGCCGCCGTAAAGCAAGCCGTAACTGCCACCGAAACGGAAAATGCCCCAACCTGCATTGCTGGTGTTGCCGTTGTAGGCGATGGTGGCATTGCCGGCCGTGCTGCCGTTGGATTTTACCCAGGCCTCGATGCCGAAATTATCCGACAACGTCGAGGCGACCGCTGTCATATTGTTGTATCCGTCCGCCGTGCCGTTGAACGCCACCGACAAGGTACTGCCGATGCGCGGCGCAACGTCGGATGCATACGTCGGCGCGCCGACCTTGTTCAGATTGAAACCGCCGACGCTGTCGACCGTCGTCGCCGCGCCTGCGCCGCCAGCGCTCGCACCGGAATCAACCTCCCCCAGATGCCATTGGTTGAGCACCGTGATCGTCGCCTGCGCCGGCACGGCTGCGGTGGCCAGCACCAGACTCGCAAAGATCGGCAATCCATGACGCATGGCTTTCCCCTGCTGGTTTTGGGCCCGGATGGGCGGCGCATGATTGCGCCGATCCACAACCGCCGTCAACATTTCTTGCGCAGCTCCACGATATTGCGGCCGTCGATGTGTTGGTAGCGGAATTCGTCCATGAGTTGACGGACCAGCGGGATGCCGCGACCGCCGATGCGTGCGCTCTGGATACTGTCGCCCATCGGCAATGGCTTCCAGGTCGTCGGATCGAACGGCTCGGCCAGGTATTCGATGGTCGCGTCGACCGCGCCGGGCGAGCGCGCGAGCTGGATGTCGATTGCGCCGGACGCCTGTTGCGCGTGCATCAGCACGTTGGTGAGCAGTTCGTCCACGGATATCTGGATGGCGCGCAGCGCGGCTTCGGGCACGCTCGGCAACAGCGTGGTTTCCAGGCGCTCGTTGAAGCGGCCGATCGCGGCGCGGTCGCGATCCACGCGCAACCGCCACACCACGCCCGTGCTGACCGGCGTTACCGTCTGTGGCTTGCGCCACCATGCCCGCCAGCGTTCGCGCCATCCGCCCATGCGCCAATGCTGACGAAAATGGTGCGGCTTGGCAACGTCAGGATTTTTTCACCGGTGGCGCGAGTGTTTCCAGCGGCGGCGGCTTGACAGTGGGATGATCGGCAGGCCACGGTTGCGCCGGCATCTTCTTCGCGACGTAATCCTGCATGGTCTTGCGGTAGATGGCCGCACGCACGGTGTCGTTCATGCGCACGGCCTCGTAGATCGCCTGGGCCTGCGATTTCTGCGCTTCGTCGAACTTGCCGTTCGCCGCCTGTGCCAGCGCCAGCGCGGTAGTGTCTTCCGCATCCGGACGTTGCCGGTACAGCGCCTGCGCGTAGTCGAGCGCCATGACGCGCTCATCCGCCGTTGCCGCCGGACAGGTGCTGGCCAGGCGCACGAATACCTGCATCAGATCGCCGTCCTGGGCACGCTTGGTCTGGCGTTTGCTGACCTCGTTCAAGGCATCGCGGCATTTTCCGGACAATGCCTGGGCTGCGGCCAAACGTGCTTCGGCGCCGGCATCGCCGTCGAGGATGCGCACAAGCTGGGCGTACTGTTGTGCGGCCTGCGCGTAGTCGCCCTTGCGCATCAGCGCGTTGCCGAACAACAGCCGTGCATCCGGCTGGTTGGCATCGGCCTGGATCGCGCGCTGGTAGAACGGCAGCGCACGCGCGGCATCGCCGGCGAATTCCTGGACCATGCCCTGGCTCAGGTTCGCGCTGGCACTGTCGGGCTTGAGCTTGAGCGCGCGACCGGCCTCGTCCTGGGCGAAGGCGATATTGCCCAGCAGGCCATCCAGCCGCGCGAGCAGGGCGAGCGCTTCGACGTCGTTCGAATCGTGCTCGGTTGCCTCGAAGGCCTTGTCGCGTGCCGCGACGAAATCGCGCCGCGCCATCAGTTGCCGCGCCTGCTCCAGCGGCGTGCCGTGCAGCGGCGGCGCCGCCGGCGCGGCCTGGAAAATTCCCGCCAGCAACGGATCGGCGAGGCTTGGCGGGGTTTTGCCCGCCTTGGCTTGCGCGGCCTTTGCCTGCGCGGCATCACCCTGGCCCGTGTAGGCGCGGGCCAGGTCCGAGTACAACGAGTCTGCCTGCGGCTCCAGGGTCAATGCCTTGTGCAGGTGTTCGATCGCTGCGGCGTAATCCTTCTGGCGGATTTCCAGGCGGCCGAGCATGGCGAACAGTGCGGCCTGTTTCTCGCCGGCCGGCAACGCGTCGGCGAGCACCTTGTGCGCGGCGTTCAGGTCGCCGGCCTCGATCAGGGCATCGGACAGGCGATAACGGATCGGCAGATAGACCTTGTCCAGCGCCAGCGCCGCCTCGAAATTCGC
>JAFEFD010000459.1 GCA_018240765.1 Pseudomonadota bacterium
GGCTACGGTGCCAAGCGCGCTCGGCATCTTTTTCACGCCCTGGAAATTCGATGCGCCACTACTGGTCTCTGGTCTGGTGACGATGGTCGCGGTGATCGTCTTGTGGCTGGTCTTCCGGCGCGGACACGTGCGCGGCGGACGCCTGATTCCCGTCGGACTGCTCTATGGCGTCTTCGCTGCGATCGTGATTGCCTTGTACCAGAGGTAAGCGAAGCATAGGTCGACATTGCCTCTCGTTCGTTCACGCTAAACTAGCGCCCCGTTTCGCGATACCCGCCGGATGTCCGCAGCCGATCTTTCCCAGCACACGCCTCTCATGCGCCAATACTTCGCCGCCAAGGCGCAGTACCCGGACACGCTGGTGTTCTTCCGCATGGGTGATTTCTACGAATTGTTTTACGACGATGCACGCAAGGCGGCGCGCCTGCTCGATCTCACGCTGACGCAGCGCGGCGCGTCCGCGGGCGCGCCGATTCCGATGGCCGGCGTGCCGTATCACGCAGCCGAAGGTTACCTCGCGCGGCTGCTCAAGCTTGGCGAATCGGTGGCGATCTGCGAGCAGATCGGCGATCCGGCGCTGGCGAAAGGTCTGGTCGAGCGCCGCATCGTGCGCGTGGTGACGCCCGGCACGGTGACCGATGAAGCCCTGCTCGAGGAGCGCCGCGACAATTTGCTGCTCGCCATCGCGGCGGGAAAAAACACATACGGACTGGCGTGGATCGACCTCGCCGGCGGGCGCTTTCTTCTGAGTGAAGCCGCCGACGCCGAAGCGCTGGCATCGGAACTTGCGCGGCTTGCTCCGGCGGAAGCGCTGGTCGGCGAGGACATTGCCTGGCCCGCGGTCGTCGCTGCCCTACCCGGCCTGCGCAAACGACCGCCCTGGCATTTCGACGCCGAAACCGCGCGGCGTCAATTGTGCGCATTCTTCAAGGTGCGCGACCTGTCCGGCTTCGGCTGCGAACATTTGCCGCTGGCCGTTGCAGCGGCGGGCGCGTTGCTTGGTTATGTCGAGGAAACGCAGAAATCCGCGCTGCCGCATCTGTCGGGCCTGGCGGTGGAAAACGCCGGCGAGACGATCGCGTTGGACGCGGCGACGCGGCGCAATCTCGAACTCGACACGCATCCTTCCGGTGACGTGCGCAACACCCTGCTCGGCGTACTCGATGAGACGGTGACGCCGATGGGCGCGCGCGCCTTGCGGCGTTGGCTGCATCGGCCGCTGCGCGATCGCACGACGCTGCGA
>JAFEFD010000045.1 GCA_018240765.1 Pseudomonadota bacterium
GCAACGCCGGGATCGGCATCGATGGCGCTGCGCAGATAGTCGCGGGCGGCGTCGAATTCGCCGACGCCAAGCGCGAAGCTGCCCGCAAACGCGATCAGGCCGGCGTCGTTCGGCCAGCGCCGCAGCGCCTGGCGCGCGAGCGCGAGCGCCTGGGCGTAACTGCCGCACTCGCGCAGGAAGACCAGTGCCGCGCGCATTTCATCGATATCGGCATTGCGTGCATTCTGCGAATCGATCACCACGGCGGATGCCGCCGCGATGCGGCCCTGTTCGCGCAACAGGTGCGCCAGTTCTTGCGCTGCTGCGCGATCCGTGGGATCGCGAGCCAGCACGCGGTGCAATGCGCGCTCGGCGGCAATCGGATCGGATCCCTGGCGACGGTGTGCGGAGTCCGGCATCCGTGCATTATCGCCGGTCGCAACGCCGTGCGGCACATGCGATCATGGCGGGATGAAACCGACTTCGCGCCTGGCCGGACTTTCGCCTGCTGCGGCACAATCGATCGTCGCGACGGCGCAAGCGCTGGAAGCGGGGCGTCCCGACGATGCGGCGCGTGCGCTGGCCGGCGCGCTGGCCAGCCATCCGGATCATCCAGAGGCGTTGCGCCTTGAAGCCGGAATCCTGAATCTGCGCGGGCAACGCACCCAGGCTGCCAGCGTAATGCGGCGCGCGCTGGCACAGCGGCCCGACGATGCGCTGTATCACAACACACTCGGCAGCATCCTCGCCGATGCGGGGGAATTCGATCAGGCGATCGTCGAACTGCGGCGCGCCTGCGAATTGCAAGCGGACTTCGCCGCTGCCTGGTACAACCTGGGCATCGTGCTCGTTCGCTGCGTGCGTTACGCCGAGGCAGACGCCGCATTGCGCCAAGCCGTCGTGCTCGATCCGGGCAACGCCGACGCACGCGCGCAACTGGCGGACACGCTGAAGGTTCGCGGTCGCAACGACGCAGCCGTCGCCGAATATCGCCGCATCCTCGCAGCGCGGCCGTCGGCGGGCATGGCGTGGTGGGGCATTGCCAATATCAAGACCGTGCGCCTCGACGCGGCGGATGTCGAAGCCTTGCGCGCGGCGCTGCGCGATCCGCGCGCCAGCGATGACGACCGCATTGCGATGGGGTTTGCACTGGGCAAGGCGCTGGACGACCAGCGCCGTTTCGGCGAATCGCTGGATGCGCTGGCGCAGGCCAATGCGATCGCGCGACGGCGCAGAAAATGGGATGCGGCGGCGTTCGACGCGCAGCTTGGCGCGTTGCGCGATGCGTGTTCGTCCGCTGTTGGTGCGGACAATCCGGCATTGGGCGGTGATGTCATCTTCGTCGTCGGCCTGCCGCGCTCGGGCACGACCTTGGCCGAGCAGATCCTCGCTTCGCATTCGCAGGTCGAAGGCGCGGGCGAGCTGCCGGATCTCGCGCTCACGCTCAACGAGGAAGCGCAGCGCCGCGCTGCGCCGCTGGCACTATGGATCGGCGCGCAGACTCCGGCGGACTGGTCGCGGCTGGGCCGGCGTTACCTGGAACGGACCGCGCACTGGCGCGCGCGCAAGCCGCGCTTCGTCGACAAGATGCCGAACAACTGGATCCAGATCGGCGCGATCCGCGCCATGCTGCCGGGCGCACGCATCGTGGTGTGCCGGCGCGATCCGCTGGAGACCTGTTTTTCCTGCTACCGCCAACATTTCGCGGGCAACGACTGGACCCGCGACTTCACCGACCTTGCCGCATACTGGCGTGCCTTTGATCGCGTTGCACGCGCCTCGCACGAGCACTCCCCCGCGCGCATCCGCCTGCACGACCACGAAGCATTGATTGCCGATCCACAGGCGCAGATTCGCGCGTTGCTCGAGTTCTGCGATTTGCCGTTCGAAGAGTCGTGTCTGCGCTTTCACGAAACCGCGCGCGATGTGCGTTCACCCAGCGCCGCGCAAGTTCGGCAACCCTTGCGCGTCGACACCGCGCGTGCCGGTGATTACGGCAAATTGCTCGATCCCTTGCGCGTCGCACTCGGATTGCCCACTTTCGCGGATGCCGCACATGCCGGCTGAAGCGCAGGCGCTGGCGGAATTGCGCGCGGCGGTACTGCGCGCCGACTGGCAAGTCGCGATTCGCGCCGCCACGGCAGGATTGGCCGAACATCCGGAATCACTGGAATTGCGCCGCGCACTGGCCGGCATCCACCGCCAGTTGGGGCACGACAGCGAGGCCGAAGTACTGCTGCGGCAAGTCCTGGCACGGGAGCCCGGCGATTTCGCGGCGGCGTTTACCCTGACCGAACTGCTGCTCGATGCCGGTCGCGGCGCGGCGGCGTCGGATGCCCTGCAACATTGCTTCGCGACCGGTGCGCACGATGCGGAACTCGCAATTCGCGCGATCGAACTGCTTGACGAAGGCGGACGCAAGCGCGCCGCCTCGAATATCGCAGAAGGCGCACTGGCCACGCAGCCGGACGATGCGCGCCTGCATGCGTATGCCGGCATGCTCGACGTGCAGCTGGGCGATTTCGAGCGTGCGCGAACGCACTTCGAATTCGCACTCGCTCACGATGCGCGCGCCTGCGAATGGAACGCGCCGTTGGGATTGTCCAGCGCACAGCGCTATGCAGACGCGACGCATCCGGATTTTCGCCGCTTCGACGATGCCTTGGCGCGGGCGGATCTGTCGGACAAGGCTCGCGCTTCGCTATTGTTTGCCGCCGGCAAGGCACGCGACGACATCGGCGATTACGCGCAGGCGACGCATTTGTTTCGCCGCGCCAACGCACTTGCGCACGCAACGACGGCCTGGTCGCGCAAGAACTGGCGGCGCGCGATCGAAGCGCGGCTGTCACCCAGGCCTTTTGCGCAGAAACTCGATGCGCCGGATTTCGTGCCGGTGTTCATCGTCGGCATGCCGCGCTCGGGCACGACCCTGGCAGCAGAACTGCTGGCGCGATATCCGTCCGTACGCAACCGCGGCGAATTGCCGTGGCTGGCGAAACTTGCGCAACTGCCCGTACTCGCGGGCAATCCGACGCGCGCGGTGCTTGCCCAGTGTGCCGCAATCTACGCGGCGCAACTGCGCCAGGACGATTCGGGCGATGCGCGCTTCTTCATCGACAAACAGCCGCTCAATTTCCGCTATGTCGATATGATCATGACGTTGTGGCCGAACGCGCGCATCGTGTACTGCACGCGCGGCGCACGCGATACGGCATTATCGCTGTGGGTACAATCCTTCAGCGAAGAAGTACAGGGTTACGCCTACGATTTCGCCGATATCGCGCTGGTCATGCGCGATTGCGAGCGGCTGATGGCGCTCTGGCGCAAGCGTTATCCGAATGCGATTTGCGCACTGCGCTATGAGGAATTGGCCGCGCAGCCGCAAGCACAGATCGCCGCGCTTGCCGAATGGATTGGCGTGCCCGCGCCGGCGGTAGCGCAAGCGGAAAAAGCACCGGAAGCCATCGGCACGGCCAGCCTGTGGCAGGCGCGCCAGCCGGTCTACACGCGTTCGATCGGACGCTGGCGCAATTACGCGTCGTTCGTGCCGGAACTGGGTAAATTCGCCGAATAGCCCCAGTGCTCAAGCATCGGTTGCAGGGTCGGCAGGATCGGCTCGAACCATTCGCGGTAACGCAGCCAGCGGCCGAGTGCTTTCGTATTTACCGGTTCGATCACCTGACTGTAACTGGGTGTGGTGATGTGCGCCTTTTCGCGCGCACGCTGGTCGAACCGCAGCATCGGCGCGGCATCTTCGATGCCCAGAAAATCGGCGATGCGCTGCGTTTGCGCCGGCGTATCGGCGACCAGGTCTTCGTAACGCGAGACAAGGACATCGGGCTGGATGACGGACGCATGCTGCAGCCACGTGCGCATGGCCTGCACGTAAGCCGCCGCGAGCCGATCGAGGTTCTCGCAGGCCGCGCCGAGCACGGCGGAGCGAAAATTCTGCATGTAGCACGACAGCACGACGTCGCAGGGATGGCGTACGCAAAAGATGAACTTCGCCGCCGGGAACAGGCGGTAGATCAACGGCAACCACAGCATGTTGAGCGGATTCTTGTCGACGAGCTGGGCGCCGTCGCGGCGCTGGATGCGCTCGGCGGTGAGCAGGAAGTATTTCTTGCGCAACTCGTCGCAGTCGTACTGGCGCAGCACGGACAGATCCTGCAGGATGCGCGGATCGTGCGCGCGCAGCTTGCCGGCAAGGCGCTCGAAGAATGGCGTTTCGTCCATTGATTGCAGGCGCGGATGCGCATCGAGCATCTGTTCCAGCAGCGTGGTGCCCGAACGTGGAAACCCGACCACGATGATCGGCGAATCGCGTGAATCCGGCGCGCGATACTGCGGCCAGCGGGCAAACTCCTCAACCGTTATTTCGCGCACCGCGCCGGGCAGCGGAAGGGCGTCGGCAGAAAAACTCTCCGGCGTGGCGTGCCTGAATTGCGCCACCTGGCGTGCATGCGCCTGGGTCAGGGCACGCATGGTCGCCGCAGCATCGCCCAGCTTGTCGCAGACGGTAGCCAACTCGAACCAATACGGATAGTCGGTGTCCTGTACGGGGCCGGACTGTTCCAGCAGCTCGCGCGCGCGCGCGGGATCGCCGCGACGCAGGGCGAGCAGTGCGCGGGTGTTGAGCACCTGGCGGCGCACGGCGTCGCTGGTGCGCTGCGTATCGAGCGGTTGCAGCGCTGCTTCGGCCTCGTCCAGCAGGTTGAGGCGTTCTTCGACGCGAGCCAGCAGGATGCGCGCCTCGGCCAGATCGGGCAGGCGCGCCAATAGTTCGAGCAACGCGAATTTTGCGCCCGGGGCGTCGGCCAGCAGCAACAAGCTGCGCGCCAGATCCATTTGCAGATACGCGTCTTGCAAAGGCAGCCAGGTGCGCCAGGGTTTGAGCAAATCCTCGCAGCCACGGAAGTCCAGGGCCAGCGCGCAGGCGTGCGCGGCGAGAATGCGCGGGCGCGGCGC
>JAFEFD010000460.1 GCA_018240765.1 Pseudomonadota bacterium
AGCACGAGCACGCCAGCGCCGTCGGCGAGCACAAAGCCGTCGCGGTCCTTGTCCCACGGGCGGCTCGCTTTCGTCGGCTCGTCGTTGCGCGTGGACATGGCGCGCGCGGAGCAGAATCCCCCCATCGCCACGCCCGTGGTGGAATATTCCGCGCCGCCGGCGACCATCACGTCGGCATCGCCGTACTGGATCATGCGCATGGCCAGGCCGAGATTGTGCGTGGCCGTGGTGCAGGCCGTGACGCAGGCGATGTTCGGACCCTTGAGTCCCAGCATGATCGACAGGTTGCCCGACGCCATGTTGATGATGGATGCGGGCACGAAGAACGGCGAAATCTTGCGCTGGCCGCCTTCGTGATAGGCGATACTGGTGCGCTCGATCGTGTGGATGCCGCCGATGCCGGCACCGACCGCACAGCCGATGCGCTCCTCGTCGTGTTCGTGCGGATGCATGCCCGCATCGCGCAGCGCCTCGAGCGAGGCGGCGACGCCGTAATGGATGAACGGATCCATCTTCTTGACGTCTTTCGGCGCGACGAACTGCGCCGGATCGAAATCGCGCACTTCGCCAGCGATGCGGGTCGGGAACGTCGACGCGTCGAAATGGGTGACCGGACCGATGCCGCTGTGTCCGGCGAGGATATTCTTCCACGCCGTCGCCACGTCGTTGCCGACGGGGCTGACGATGCCGAGGCCTGTGACTACGACGCGACGTTTCATAATTTACCTTTGCGCTCGTCCCTGATCGCGAGAATCACGAAGCGGCCATCCTGGCCGCACTTTTCAATGAACATCCACCGATTACCGGGGATCGGGCATTTCCCAAAACGCAAACTGCGCCAAAAGGCGCAGCTCGCTCAAAACCCGGAGGGGGCAATCAGGCCTTGACGTGGGCCTTGATGTAATCAACCGCCTGCTGCACGGTGGTGATCTTCTCGGCTTCCTCGTCCGGAATCTCGCATTCGAATTCTTCTTCCAGCGCCATCACCAGCTCGACCGTATCGAGCGAGTCCGCGCCCAGATCGTCGACGAACGAGGCGTTCGGCGTGACTTCATCTTCCTTGACGCCCAGTTGTTCGACAACGATCTTCTTGACGCGATCTTCGATGCTGCTCATGTGCAAACCCTCACCAAGGTGGATTCCGTGAATCGGAGCGCGCGG
>JAFEFD010000461.1 GCA_018240765.1 Pseudomonadota bacterium
AATCCGATCGAGCAGGAAGGCACGTATCCGCTGCCGGAAGCACAACTCGATCGGTTTCTCATGCACGTCCGCGTGGACTATCCGGATGCCTCGGCGGAAGCAGCCATTCTCAAGCTCGCGCGCACGCGCGCCAGCGAGCAACTACGCACTGTCGCACCACCGCAGCGTCTGGTGAATCAGCAACAGATTTTCGCCGCGCGCGATGCCGTGCTCGGCCTGCATCTGGCGCCCGCGCTGGAGGAGTATCTGGTGCAACTGACGCTGGCCACGCGCAATTCGAAATCCTACGGTCAGGATCTGAATCGTTGGATTGCCTACGGTGCCAGTCCGCGCGGAACGATCGCGCTGGATCGCTGCGCGCGCGCGCATGCCTGGCTCAACGGCCGCGATTTCGTGGCGCCCGAAGACGTGCACGCGATCGCCCACGACGTGTTGCGCCACCGCATCCTTTTGTCCTACGAAGCCGAGGCCGAAGGCGTGACCAGCGACAAGGTGATCGATGCGCTGATCGCGCGCGTCCCGTTGCCGTGAGCGCTCTATCCACAAGCGGTATTGCGGTCGATTTGTCGGAATTGATCGCGCTGCGCTTGCGCGCACGGCGCCTGGCACGGCCGGCGACGCGCGTTTCCGGCATCCACGCCGCGACCCACGCTTCGCGCTTCCGCGGCCGCGGCGTGGACTATGCGGAGTCGCGCATCTACCAGCCTGGCGACGACATCCGCCAGATGGATTGGCGCGTGACCGCGCGCAGCGGCAAGCCGCACACCAAGTTGTTCGAGGAAGAGCGCGAGCAGAGCACCCTGCTGATCGTCGACGAGAATCCGAGCCTGCGTTTCGGAACGCGCGTGCGCTTCAAATCGGTGCAGGCTGCGCGCGCGGCGGCATTGATCGCGTGGACCGCGGCGCGCAACGGCGATCGGGTCGGTGTGCTCGGATTCGGCGGCGGCATCGCTGCCGAGGTGAAACCGGCTGGCGGCGCGCGCGGTGCCCTGCGCGTGCTGCGCGCGCTGGCCGAGTGGGATGCCGCCGCGCAACGCGATGTTCATACGCCATTTTCTCAAGCACTGCTGCGCGCACGCCGCCTGGCGCGTCCCGGCAGCCGCGTGATCCTGCTCAGCGATGGATTTTCCGCGGATGACGACGCGCAAGGCCCGCTCTCGCTGCTGGCCGATCACTGCGACGTGGCCGCGATCGTGCTCGAAGACGCATTGGAGCTTGCCGCGCCGGCGCCAGGCCGTTACGCATTGCGCGGCGCATCCGGCCGCGTGCTGCTGGATTTCGCCGCCGCGCGCACACGCAATGATTGGCAAGGCTGGTTCCGGCAACAACGCGCGCACTTGCTCGACCTGCTCGCCAAGCGTGCATTGCGCTGGGTTGCATTGCAGACGCAGGAAGAACCCGATACCGCTGTTGGTCGGGTGCTCGGCACGGATGCCCGTGGCCGCATCATGCAGGCGAGGATCGCATGAACGCGCCGTCCGGTCCGACCCTGCGCGATATTCATTTGCCGCCGCCGCCGGGCTGGTGGCCGCCCGCGCCGGGCTGGTGGATGGTGGCCGCCATGCTAATTGGCCTCGGCGCTTTCGCATTGTATAAATTGCACAAATTGCGCAAGCGTCGCAGGTACGAACGCGCCATCTTGCGCGAACTCGATGCCTGCATCGAGGCGAACCGGCATGATCCGGCAGGTCTCGCTGCCGCGCTCTCGCACTTCCTGCGCCGGCTTGCCTTGCGCGATGCGCATGCCGCGGCCTTCACCGGCGAGCGCTGGCTCGAATATTTGGACACGCGCGGCGGCGGCGCGGATTTCCGCCGCGGCATCGGCCGGGTTTTGATCGACGCGCCGTTTCGCGCGCGCGCCGACTACGACACTGATGGCCTCGTTGCGTTGGCACGGCGATTCACGCGCAACGCGCTGGCTGCCGGAGCCGCGCATGCTTGAATTCGCCTGGCCCTGGTTGTTCTTGTTGCTGCCACTGCCGTGGCTCGCTGCGCGCCTGTTGTCGCCGGCGCGTGACAACGCAGGCGCAGCCTTGCGCCTGCCGTATGCGCTCGATGGCCTGGACGCGGCGGCCGGCGCCGCACCGGTCGCGTCGTGGCGGCGCTGGTTGGCATTGGCGGTTTGGGCATTGCTGGTTTGTGCGGCGGCGCGTCCGCAATGGTTCGGTCCCCCGCAGGATGTCGCGCGCACCGGCCGTGACTTGCTGCTTGCGGTCGATGCCTCGGGCAGCATGAGCACGCCGGACATGCAGATCGGCGGGCGCGCGGTAAGCCGCTATGCGGCGGTGAAGGCGATCGCCGGCGACTTCATCCGGCGCCGCGTCGGCGATCGCGTCGGCCTGATCGTGTTCGGCAGCCAGGCCTACCTGCTCACGCCGCTGACCTTCGACCGCGACACCGTACTCAAGCAATTGGACGAATCCTCGGTCGGCTTGCCGGGCCGGCAAACCGCGATCGGCGACGCGGTCGGGCTTGCGATCAAGCGCCTGCAGCAGCGCCCGCGTGACCAGCGCGTGTTGATCCTGCTCACCGACGGCGTCAACGATGCCGGCGTGCTCGATCCCTACAAGTCCATCGAACTCGCCGTTGCGGAACATGTGAAGATCTACACCATCGGCATCGGCGCGGACGCAATGACCGTCGGCGGTTTTTTCGGACCGAGCGTGGTCAATCCATCGCAGGACATCGACACGCGCCTGCTTACGCAGATGGCGGAAAAAAC
>JAFEFD010000462.1 GCA_018240765.1 Pseudomonadota bacterium
AAGGAAGCGAAGGACCTGGTCGAGTCCGCTCCCGCCACCGTCAAGGAAGGCGTGAACAAGGACGACGCGGCGAAGTTCAAGAAAGAACTGGAAGCCGCCGGCGCGACCGTCGAGATCAAGTGACGACGGGATGTCGTCATCCCGTGCAGTACATGGACGTACGCTGACACGGGATCCAGGGTCTTTCATTTACGGAAAATTGAGTAACGCAAAAGTCACTGGATTCCGGCAATTGCCGGAATGACGAGCCAAAGCCTGGGGACGCAAGTCTCCGGGCTTTAGGTGTTTTTGCAATGAGTCGGCAGACGCAAGGCGAGAACTCAAGTTTCTCCTTTTGCGTCTTCCGTCTTCCCTCGCAACAACTGTCGGCTGCTATCGGGCCGGCGCCATCAAAGGTGATATCCGCCATGACGTATTCCTTCACCGAGAAAAAGCGCATCCGCAAGAATTTCGGCAAGCGTCCGCAAGTCCTGGATGTGCCGCCGCTGCTCGCGATCCAGACCGATTCGTATCGCGAATTCCTGCAACTGAACGTGCCGGAGAAACAGCGCGCCGACCACGGTCTGCATGCCGCGCTCAAGTCGGTGTTCCCGATCGTCAGCTACTCGGGCAATGCGGCGCTGGAATATGTCAGCTACCGTCTCGGGGAACCACCTTTCGATGAGCGAGAGTGCAGATCGCGTGGCATGAGCTTCGGTGCGCCGCTGCGCGTGCTCGTGCGCCTGGTCATCTACGACAAGGATTCGCCGGCCTCGAACAAGGCCGTGAAGTACGTGAAGGAGCAGGAAGTGTACATGGGCGAACTGCCGCTCATGACCGACACGGGCACGTTTATCATCAACGGCACCGAGCGCGTCATCGTCTCGCAATTGCACCGCTCGCCTGGCGTGTTCTTCGATCACGACCGCGGCAAGACGCACTCGTCCGGCAAGCTGCTGTTCAACGCTCGCGTCATCCCGTACCGCGGTTCTTGGCTGGACTTCGAGTTCGATCCGAAGGATTGCGTGTTCACCCGCATCGATCGCCGCCGCAAGTTGCCGGTGACGATGCTGTTGCGTGCACTCGGATACAACAACGAGCAGATCCTCGACATCTTCTTCGAGAAAAATGTCTTCCATCTGGACAAGAAGGCCGGCGCGCGTCTGGAGCTTGTCGCCGAGCGCCTGCGCGGCGAAACCCTGAATTTCGACTTGCGCGCGGGCGACAAGGTCGTCGTCGAGGCCGGCAAGCGCATCACGGCGCGCCACGTGCGCGACCTGCATGCCGCGCGCATCAAGAACCTGGAAGTTCCGGACGAATACCTGGTCGGGCGCATCCTCGCGCACGACGTCGTCAACAAGAAAACCGGTGAAGTGCTGGCCGCAGCCAATATCGAGCTTGACCTCGCGCACCTGGAAAACTTCCGTCTTGCCGGTATCGACAAGATCGACACCTTGTTCGTCAACGATCTGGATCGCGGCGATTACATCTCCAAGACCCTGCGCATCGATCCGACCAAGACGCCGCTCGAGGCCCTGGTCGAGATCTACCGCATGATGCGTCCGGGCGAGCCGCCGACCAAGGAAGCGGCGCAGAACCTGTTCTACAACCTGTTCTTCACATTCGAGCGCTACGATTTGTCCGCGGTCGGCCGCATGAAGTTCAACCGCCGCGTCGGGCGCCGCGAAATCACCGGACCCGGCGTGCTGTTCGACCACCAGTATTTTTCGACACGCAACGACGAGCATTCCAAGGGACTCGTCAAGAACCTCGGCAAGACCTCCGACATCCTCGACGTACTCAAGGTACTGGTCGAAATCAAGAACGGTCGCGGCACGGTCGATGACATCGATCATCTGGGCAACCGCCGCGTGCGTTCGGTGGGCGAGATGGCCGAGAACACGTTCCGCATCGGCCTGGTGCGTGTGGAGCGCGCCGTGCGCGAGCGCCTGTCGATGGCCGAGGCCGACAACCTGTCGCCGCAGGACCTGATCAACGCGAAACCCGTTGCCGCCGCGATCAAGGAATTCTTCGGCTCTTCGCAGCTGTCGCAGTTCATGGATCAGAACAATCCGCTGTCGGAAGTCACCCACAAGCGCCGTGTGTCCGCTCTCGGCCCGGGTGGCCTGACCCGCGAACGCGCCGGCTTCGAGGTCCGCGACGTGCATCCGACGCACTACGGCCGCGTATGCACGATCGAAACGCCCGAAGGCCCGAACATCGGCCTGATCAATTCGCTCGCCGTTTATGCGCGCACGAATTCCTACGGCTTCCTGGAAACTGCCTACCGCAAGGTCAACAACGGCAAGGTCACCGACAAGGTCGAATACCTGTCCGCGATCGAGGAGGGCGAATTCGTGATTGCGCAGGCGAACTCGCCGCTCGACAAGCACGGCGCGTTTTCCGAAGACCTCGTCGCCTGCCGCTTCAAGGGCGAATCCGAATTGCGCACGGCCTCGGAAATCCAGTACATGGACGTCTCGCCGATGCAGACCGTGTCGGTCGCCGCCGCGCTCGTGCCGTTCCTCGAGCACGACGACGCGAATCGCGCACTGATGGGCGCGAACATGCAGCGCCAGGCCGTGCCGACGCTGCGCTCGCAGACCCCGCTGGTCGGCACCGGCATCGAACGCCCGGTGGCGCGTGATTCCGGCGTTACCGCTGTCGCCCGTCGTGGCGGCACCATCGACCAGGTCGACGCCGGCCGCATCGTGGTGCGTGTCAACGAAAGCGAGATCGGCGACAACGATGCTGGCGTGGACATCTACACGCTGACCAAGTACACACGCTCGAACCAGAACACCGACCTCAACCAGCGTCCGCTGGTCAATGTCGGCGACGTCGTGGCCAAGGGCGACACCCTCGCCGACGGTTCCTCGACGGACCTGGGCGAACTCGCGCTCGGCCAGAACATGCTGGTCGCGTTCATGCCGTGGAACGGCTACAACTTCGAAGACTCGATCCTGCTGTCGGAACGTGTCGTCCAGGAAGACCGCTACACGACGATCCACATCGAAGAGCTCACCTGCTCGGCGCGCGACACCAAGCTCGGTCCGGAAGAAATCACCGCCGACATCCCGAACGTCAGCGAGCAGGCGCTCGCGCGCCTGGACGAGTCCGGCGTGGTCTATATCGGCGCCGAAGTGAAGGCCGGCGATATCCTCGTCGGCAAGGTCACGCCGAAGGGCGAAAGCCAGCTCACGCCGGAAGAAAAACTTCTGCGCGCGATTTTCGGCGAGAAGGCCTCCGACGTGAAGGATTCCTCGCTGCGCGTTCCGCCGGGCATGGATGGCACCGTGATCGATGTCAGCGTGTTCACCCGCGACGGCATCGAGAAGGACAAGCGCGCCAAGCAGATCGAGGAAATGGAGATCAAGCGCATCAAGAAGGACTTCGACGATCAGTTCCGCATCCTCGAAGGCGCGATCTTCAGCCGCCTGCGTGATCAGCTCGTGGGCAAGGTCGCCAACGGCGGCGCGCACGGCATCAAGAAGGGCGCGATCGTCACCAGCGACTACCTCGACTCGCTCAAGAAAGACGAATGGTTCGCGTTGCGCATGAAGAACGAGGACGTGGCCGACCTGCTGGAAAAGGCGCAGGAGCAGATCAAGCGCCACAAGGCCGAGTTCGACAAGCGCTTCAAGGACAAGCAGGCCAAGATCACCGCCGGCGACGATCTCGCCCCCGGCGTGCTGAAAATGGTAAAGGTATACCTCGCGGTGAAGCGTCGCGTGCAGCCGGGCGACAAGATGGCCGGCCGTCACGGCAACAAGGGCGTGGTATCGATGATCCGCCCGGTCGAGGACATGCCGTACATGGCGAACGGACAGCCGATCGACATCGTGCTGAACCCGCTCGGCGTGCCGTCGCGCATGAACATCGGCCAGATCCTCGAAGTGCACCTGGGCTGGGCCGCGAAAGGCCTCGGCGAGAAGATCCAGCGCATGCTCGAAGCGCGCGAAAAAGTGAGCAGCTTGCGCAAGTTCCTCGACGAGATCTACAACCACGACAAGGATGTGTTCGGTGATCGGGTCAAGTTGCGTGAGTTGAGCGACGAGGAAATCCTCGCACTGGCGCGCAACCTGTCGGCCGGCGTGCCGATGGCGACGCCGGTGTTCGACGGCGCGCACGAAGCCGAAATCAAGGCGATGCTCAAGCTTGCCGAGCTGCCGGTATCCGGACAGACCGAGCTGTACGACGGTCGCACCGGCGAGGCATTCGATCGACCGGTGACGGTGGGCTACATGCACATGCTCAAGCTCAACCACCTGGTCGACGACAAGATGCACGCGCGCTCGACCGGTCCGTACTCGCTCGTCACCCAGCAACCGCTGGGCGGCAAGGCGCAGTTCGGCGGGCAACGATTTGGCGAAATGGAAGTATGGGCGCTGGAAGCGTATGGCGCAGCCTACACGCTGCAGGAAATGCTCAC
>JAFEFD010000463.1 GCA_018240765.1 Pseudomonadota bacterium
AGCGATCCCAACGATTCGCCATCGACGAATTCCATGACGAAATAGGTCTGGCCGGCGTCATCGCCGATGTAATAGATCGAGATGATGTGCGGATCGTTGAGCGCGGCCATGGAGCGCGCTTCGTGCAGGAAACGCTCCTTCACCGACTCGTCGTGGGCGAGGGAATCGGCCAGCACCTTGATCGCGACGTAGCGGTTCAAGGACGCTTCGTGGCCCTTGTAAACCACGCCCATGCCGCCGCGGCCGAGCAGGCCAAGCGTGCGATAGTGTCCGATGGTGTTCATGGTCCGACCCTGATTTGGCGTTTCTGGGGCCCGGGAAAACGCAGGCGCAGCCGGGCATTCGGCTGGCACAACGCGCCATCGGCGAAACGGATGACGCGATGGCAACAAAAAAGCCGCCCTGAGGCGGCTTTGTTGTTTGAAGCGGGGCAGCGCCTCAGATGTGGAAACCGGTAACCTGGATGATCCACAGCAGGATGATTGCGCCGATGATGGACATGACAAACCCGGCTGGATGGAACATGGAGCCGGCAGCGGGCCTCTTGATCAGGCCGCCGATGAAGCCGCCGATCAACGAGCCGACAATGCCGACGATGGCCGTCATCCAGAAACCGCTGACTGCATGAAAGAACATGTTCGCGATCCAGCCGACGATGAAGCCGACGATGACTGACCAGATAAGATGAATCATTGGGGATCTCCTTGGAATGTAGTTGTCGTTGTCGCCGCCCCAGCCACCCCGGCGTGCGTGCAGCTTAGCAAATTCCGGCACAAGGACGCAGGCGCGGCTGTGTTAGAATTTGCGGCTCCGCAGCAAAGTCGGGATACGTCGATGCTCCAGCTTGCGCAACGCATGGGCCGCGCCAAACCCAGCGCCATCATGGTGATCGCCGACAAGGCGAAAAAGTTGAAGGCGGAAGGGCGCAGCATCGTCAATTTTTCCATCGGCGTGCCGAATTTCCTCCCCGGCGAACACGTTTACGAGGCCGTGCGCGCGGCACTGACAACCGACACCGGCGCCTACGGTTCCAACCGTGGTCGCGACGATCTGCTCGATGCGTTCCTCGCGCATCTGAAGGAAAGCGGTTTCACCGGCTACACGCGCGCAAACCTCGCCACCGGCATCGGCGCCAAGCAGGTGTTGTACAACCTGTGCGAGGCATTGCTCGACCCGGGCGACGAGATCGTGTTCCCGACGCCGTACTGGACGAGCTACATGGACATCGCCGAGATCCTCGGCGCGAAGATCACCTTGCTGCCGTGCCCGCCCGAGCAGAATTACAAGCTGACTCCGGCGCAACTCGACAAGGCACTCGCGAGCAAGCCAAAAGTATTCCTGTTCAACAACCCGTCCAATCCGACCGGCATGGTCTATTCGCGCGATGAAATCGCCGCCATTGCCGACGTGCTGGTCAAGCATCCGGATACCTGGGTCATCACCGACGACATCTACAACCGCATGGTGTTCGACGGCGTCGGCTATCACAACGTGGTGCACGCTCGGCCGGAATTGCGTGATCGCACCGCGGTGATGGATTCGCTGTCCAAGACCTACGGTATGCCGGGCTGGCGCGTGGGTTTCGTTGCCGCGCCCGAGCGCCTGGCCACGGCGCTGGTTACGCTCAACTCGAATCACATCACCAATTTGCCCGAAGTCGTCACCGCCGCCGGCGTGGCGGCGCTATCCGGCCCGCAGGACATCACGCGTGAGAAGTGCGCGGACTTTTCGCGCCGCCGCGATGAGGTGATGAATGCACTGTTGTCGATTCCCGGCGTGAAGTGTCCGCGCCCGCAGGGTGCGTTCTACGTTTTCCCGGATGTCTCCTGCGCGTTCGGCAAGTCCCACGATGGCAAGAAGATCGTCAATGACGTTGATTTCTGCGCCGCATTGCTCGATGCCAAGGGCGTTGCCTGCGTGCCGGGTTCGGCATTCGGCGAGCCGCGCGCGCTGCGCATCTCGTACACCTGCAAGGCCGCGGAACTCACCGAAGGCCTCAAACGCATCGTCGAGTTTTTTGCCGAGTTGAAGTAAAGGAGTTTCGCCATGAAAGCCCCCGTCCGCGTTCTCGTCACCGGCGCTGCCGGCCAGATCGGCTATGCCCTGCTGTTTCGCATCGCGTCCGGCGACATGCTCGGCAAGGACCAGCCGGTGATCCTGCACCTGCTCGAAATCACGCCCGCGCTCCCGGCGCTGAACGGCGTGGCCATGGAGTTGAATGACTGCGCGTTTCCGCTGCTCGCCGGCATCGTCTGCACCGACGACGTGAACGTCGCGGCAAAGGATGTCGATTTCGCGCTGCTCGTCGGCGCGCGTCCTCGCGGCGCGGGCATGGAGCGCAAGGACCTGCTCGAAGCCAATGGTGCGATCTTCGCCCCGCAAGGCAAGGCGCTGAACGCGCATGCGAAGCGCAGCGTGAAAGTCCTCGTCGTCGGCAATCCGGCCAACACGAATTCGCTGATCGCGCAGCAAAACGCGCCGGACCTGGATCCGAACTGCTTCACCGCGATGGTGCGCCTGGATCACAACCGCGCGAAGTCGCAGCTCGCGGAAAAGACCGGCGCGCACAATACGGATGTGGCGAAGATGATCATCTGGGGCAATCATTCCTCGACCCAGTATCCGGACATCCATCACGCGACGGTAAAGGGCAAGCCGGCGATGTCGCTGGTCGACCAGGCGTGGTACGAGAAGGATTTCATCCCGACCGTGCAGCAGCGCGGCGCCGCCATCATCAAGGCGCGCGGCGCCTCATCGGCGGCATCGGCCGCTGCGGCAGCGGTGGATCACATGCATTCGTGGGCGCTCGGCACCGTCGAGGGCGACTGGGTGTCGATGGGCATTCCGTCGGATGGCAGCTACGGTATCGCGCCGGGCGTGATTTACGGCTATCCGGTAACCTGCAAGAACGGAAAATTCTCTATCGTGCAGGGTTTGGAGATCAACGCCTTCTCGCGTGCGCGCATGGATGCGACCGACAGGGAATTGCGCGAGGAACGTGCCGGCGTGGAGCACCTGTTCGCGAAAAGGTGATCGGTGCGCTTCGCGCCGTGACGTGACCAATGGTACAGGCCGCCCCGCAACGGGCGGCCTTATTCTTTGGTGCCTTGCCGGGGAGAAATCATCATGTTCCGAACCCGTTCGGGTTATGCCTTCGCGATCGCCATTGCTGCCTTGTTCGCCGCCACCGGTGCACAGGCGGCGTACGATCAGCCGTCCAAACCCATTCTCGCGGCGCTGCACGCGCCGTTGCCGCCAATGCCGTCGGTCAGCCCGACGCACGCAGACATACTGCTCGTCTCGCGCCTGGCGTATCCATCGATCGCGCGCGTGGCCGAACCGTACCTGCGCCTTGCCGGTGTGCGCGTTGAACCGCGCAATCACTCCAGGCACGACACGCCCGGAGGCTACGGCGTCACGCCATGCATGATCGGCTACGAACTCGTCCATGTCGCCGACGGCAAGCGCACGCCGATCGCGTTGCCCGAACACGCCTGCGCCGGCATGCCGCGCTGGTCGGCCGACGGCAAACGTTTCGCCTTCGTCAATCTCGCCACGGATGCCGTGCAGTTGTGGATCGGCGATACCCGTACCGGCGCGGTGAAACAGGTGCCGGGCG
>JAFEFD010000464.1 GCA_018240765.1 Pseudomonadota bacterium
CCGCCGTATGCGAACGGCGCGATCCACCTCGGCCATGCGGTCAACAAGATCCTCAAGGACATCGTGGTCAAGTCCAAGCTGCTTGCCGGCTTGCGCTCGCCCTACGTGCCCGGCTGGGATTGCCATGGCCTGCCGATCGAAGTCGCGGTGGAAAAAAAGGTCGGCAAGGTTGGGGTCAAGGTCGACGCCGCGCAATTCCGCAAGCTGTGCCGCGAATACGCGGGCAAGCAGATCGATTTGCAACGCACCGACTTCAAGCGCCTGGGCGTGCTCGGCGAATGGGACAACCCGTATCGCACGATGGATTTCTCCTACGAGGCCGACATCATTCGCGCGCTGGCGAAGATCGTCGCCAACGGCCACGTCGTGCGTGGCTTCAAACCGGTGCACTGGTGCTTCGATTGCGGTTCGGCCCTGGCCGAGGCCGAGATCGAATATCAGGACAAGACTTCGCCGGCCATCGACGTGGCCTACGATGCGGTCGATCCGAAGGCGCTGGCCGCGAAGTTTGGTGCGACGATCAGCGGTGGCGACATCGTTGCGGTTCCGATCTGGACGACCACGCCGTGGACGCTGCCAGCGAGTTTCGCGGTCACGCTGGGTCCGGAACTGGATTACGTTCTGGTCGAAGGTCCGCAACGAGCCGGGAAGCGCGTGTTGCTCGTGCTGGCACGCGCGTTGGCGGAAAAAGCGCTCGCCCGATACGGTGTCGAGGCGCTGAAAACCGTAGGCGAGGCGAAGGGCGAGGCGCTGGAAGGACTGCTGCTCAAGCATCCGTTCTACGACCGCCAGGTTCCCGTAATCCTCGGCGAGCACGTCTCAGCCGAAGACGGCACCGGCGCCGTGCACACCGCGCCCGGCCACGGCGCGGAAGACTTCGCGGTCGGCCAGAAATACGGCCTTGTGGAAAAATATGCTCCGGCCGAATTGAATCCGGTCGGCCCGAACGGCGTGTATCTGGAAGGAACGCCGATCTTCGCCGGCCAGTTCATCTGGAAAGCGAACGACACCATCGTCGACCTGCTGCGCGAGCGCGGCGTGTTGCTCGCGTTCGCGAAGATCACGCACAGCTATCCGCATTGCTGGCGGCATCGCACGCCGGTCGCGTTTCGCACCACGCCGCAGTGGTTCATCGGCATGGAGCAGAAGAACCTTCGTGCCGATGCGCTCAAGGCCATCCACGACGACGTGAGGTGGTATCCGGGCTGGGGCGAAGAACGCATCGCCGGCATGATCGAGGGCCGTCCCGACTGGTGCATCTCGCGCCAGCGCACCTGGGGCGTGCCGATCGCGCTGTTCGTCGACAAGTCGACCAAGCAGCCGCATCCGCGCAGCGTCGAATTGATGGAGCAAGTCGCACAGCGCGTCGAAAAAGATGGCGCCGACGCCTGGTACGCGCTCGATCCGCGTGAACTGCTCGGTGCCGAGGCAGACGACTACGAAAAAGTCACCGACATCCTCGATGTCTGGTTCGATTCCGGCGTCACGCATTTCTGCGTTCTCGACCAGCGCGCAAACCTCGCCAGAAAGCCCGGCGACAAGGTGATGTATCTGGAAGGCTCCGACCAGCACCGCGGCTGGTTCCATTCCTCGTTGCTGACCAGCGTCGCCATGCACCGCAAGGCGCCCTACGACGAGGTGCTCACGCACGGCTTCACCGTGGACGAGCAGGGCCGCAAGATGTCCAAGTCGCTCGGCAACGGCATCGAACCGCAGGACGTGATCAAGAACAATGGCGCCGATATCCTGCGCCTGTGGATCGCATCGGCCGACTACCGCAATGAGATGGCGCTATCGGAAACCATCCTCAAGCGCGTCGCCGATTCCTATCGCCGCATCCGCAACACCGCGCGTTTCCTGCTCGGCAACCTGTACCGCTTCGACCCCGAAAAGCATCTGATTCCGGTTGCTGATTCCTTGCTGCTCGATCAATGGGCTGTGCAACAGGCATACGACGCGCAACAGGCCATCGTGGCCGCGTATGCGCGCTACGATTTTCCGGAAGTCGTGCAGCGCGTGCAGAATTTCTGCACCAACGAGATGGGCGCGCTTTACCTCGACATCACCAAGGATCGGCTGTACACGATGCAGGAAGACAGCCATGGCCGGCGCAGCGCGCAGAGTGCGATGTACCGCATCCTCGAAGCGCTGGTACGCTGGATCGCGCCTGTGTTGAGTTTCACTGCCGAGGAAATCTGGCAACAGATGCCGGGCAAACGCGACGAGTCGGTGTTGTTCGAAACCTGGTACGCAGGGCTCGAAGCGCCGCATGCCGCCGCGCATCAGCGCAAGTTCTGGAGCGATCTGCTCGCGATCCGCGAGAGCGCCGCGAAATTGCTGGAAGGCATGCGTGGTGCGGGACAGATCGGCTCATCGCTCGATGCCGAATTGACCTTGTCCATCGACGCGGGTTGGCGCGCGCGACTGCAAACCTTCGGCCAGGAATTGCGTTTCTTCTTCCTCGTCTCGGATGTGCGGCTCGCCGACGCGACCACGGCGCCCGGTGATGCGCAAGCCGTTGTTATTGACTCTGGCGATGTGCGGATCACCGCGCAGGTCAGCGAAAACGCCAAATGCATCCGCTGCTGGCATCATCGCCCCGACGTCGGCGCGCACAAGGATCATCCTGAAATCTGCGGTCGCTGCGTCGACAACTTGCCCGGCAATCGCGGCGAAACACGGCGGTTTTTCTGATGACGGCGAATCCAATGCGCAGCGGGCTTGCCTGGCTCTGGCTCACCGCGTTAGTGATCGCGCTGGATCAGGCGACCAAGGCGATCGTGTTGCATGCGCTCACGCCGTATGTGCCGCATCCGGTGATTCCGGGAATCTTCAACTGGACTCTCGCATTCAACACCGGCGCGGCCTTCAGTTTCCTTGCCGAGCACCCGCAATGGTCGCGCTGGCTGTTTTCGCTCATCGCCATCGGCGTAAGCGCGGTACTCGTGCGCTGGCTCGCGCAGACGCCGCGTCGTGACTGGCGTACCGCCTTGCCGTTGGCACTGGTGATCGGCGGCGCAATCGGCAATCTGATCGACCGTTTGCGCATGGGGCAAGTAACGGACTTCATCCAGGTCTACATTGGCGCATGGCCGTTTCCGGCATTCAACGTGGCGGATTCGGCAATCAGCGTCGGCGCCGTGTTGCTGGTGATTTTCGGTTTGTTCGTGCGCGATAAGGCGACGAAGTAAAATGGCCGGCATGGAGATCCTGCTCGCCAATCCACGCGGTTTTTGTGCCGGCGTCGACCGCGCCATCGAGATCGTCGAACGCGCACTGGAGACGCTCGGCGCACCGATCTATGTGCGACACGAAGTCGTGCACAACCGTTTCGTGGTCGATGGTCTGCGCGAGCGCGGCGCGGTGTTCGTCGATGAACTCGATGAAGTTCCTGATGGCGCGACCGTGATTTTCAGCGCGCATGGCGTTTCGCAGGCGGTGCGCGCGCAGGCTGCCGCGCGTCACCTGCGCGTGTTCGATGCGACCTGTCCGCTGGTGACCAAGGTGCACATGGAGGTCGCACGCCACGCCAAGGCGGGCAGGGACGTGGTCCTGATCGGACACGCCGGCCATCCGGAAGTGGAGGGTACACTCGGGCAATGGAATCGCGCGCATACCGAGGGCGATATCTATCTCGTCGAAACACCGGCCGATGTGGGCAAACTCGAGCCGAAGCACCCGCACGACATCGCCTATTCGACGCAGACGACGCTATCGATCGACGACGCCAAGGCCGTGATCGCCTCCCTGCGCGCGAAGTTTCCGCACATCCAGGGGCCGCGCCACGACGATATCTGTTACGCCACGCAGAACCGCCAGAATGCCGTACGCGAACTCGCGCGCCAGTGCGACCTGGTCCTCGTGGTGGGCTCGCCGAACAGTTCCAACTCCAACCGCCTGCGCGAGCTGGCGCAGAATCAGGGCGTTGAAGCGCACCTGATCGACGGCGCCCAGGACATCCACCACGAATGGCTTGCCGGCAAATCCCGCATCGGCGTTACGGCTGGCGCCTCCGCGCCGGAAAGCCTGGTGCAGGGCGTGGTCGTGCGCTTGCGCGAGTGGGGCGCCACTGGCGTACGTGATCTTGAAGGCGACGCCGAAGACGTCACGTTCGCCTTGCCCAGGGAACTGCGGGTCACGCTGGCGGATTGAGGGTTTGAGCGGGTTAAGCCGCCGTTTATCCGGCGTTTTCTACCTAGTGCCAGCAAGCCGTTGAGCGGCCTCGGTGCAGGCGCTAGGCTGCACGCGGTCGAAAACCGTCATCCGTATCGGGGAAAACATGTCCGAACATCGCGGGCTCAATCCAGCATGCGCATCTCGCGCGGCGCGCGGGTTCACGCTGGTCGAGTTGATGATCACGATCTTCGTGGCGGCGATTCTGGTAACGCTCGCGTTGCCGAGTTTTCGCGAAGTCCTTATCAGCAACCGCGTGACATCGAGCACGAACCAGCTTGTCGCCGATCTGCAATTGGCGCGATCGGAAGCCGTGAATCGCGGTACTCTGGTTGCCGTTGTCAGCAACAGCGGTACGAATGACTGGAGCGGCGGCTGGCAAGTCATCGCCGACAGCGTCTTCAAGAACGACGGCACATTTACAGACTCCGCAGACGCACTGTTGCGGGCAAGCCCTGGCGTTAATGCTGCCAGCAACTATTCGGTGCGCACCAAGGTCACGACGGCCGCCGCGGGCGGCACGATTACTCCATCCGATGGCGCATTGATTTTCACGCCGCGGGGAAACCTGGTTCCGAACGCGGCCAGTTTCGATATCAACGTGTGCCGGCCCGATTCCCAGCCGGCGCGGTCCAAGCGCATCAGCATTTCGACTGCCGGGACCATCACTACCACCATTGGCACCGGCGCGTCGCCCGCGCCGGGTTGTTAGGAATCGACCATGCGCCGCAACGGATTCACCCTGCTCGAAGTAATGATCGCCCTGCTGGTATTCAGCCTTGGCCTGCTCGGCATGGCGGGTCTGTTGGCGGTTTCGGTGCGCACCAACCATGGCGCTTATTTGCGCACTCAAGCCACGTTTTTGGCGCAATCCATGGCCGATCGCATGCGCGCCAACAACATTGGCATTTGGAAACTCGCCTACAACGGTACTTACGATTCGACAACGACTGGCACCACTGGCACGACTTGTCTTGGTACCGCCTCCTGCGGTTGGTCGGACGTGGCGACACGCGACAAGTTGATCTGGAGCAATCAGCTCGCTTCGTTCCTGCCCAATCCATCGGCGACGGTTACTTGCTCAACGACTGGCGCTGCTCCGGCCGCGGACATCCTCGTCGAGCGCCCGCCATACAACGGCCAGTGCACGATCGCGATCAGCTGGAACGAGCGCGCGTTGCAGACGGGCCAGGCCGACCAAACCGCCAATCTGACCTGGGTGTTTCAGCCATGACCGAATCCATCCAACCGATTGCGGGCCGCGTGCCCGATTCCAGCGCGCGCGGATTCACCCTGATCGAGCTGATGATTGCCATTACGCTGGGGATCCTGATCAGTCTGGGCCTGGTGGTGCTGTTCCAGGCCACCGCGAAGACCAATCGCGTGCAGGATGCCATGGCAACGCTGCAGGAAAACGGGCGTTATGCGATTTCACGCATCAACAATGATCTGCGCATGGCTTCGTTCCAGAGCCTGAATGTCAGTGGGTTTGTCGCCAGCACACCGAACGCGACGACCTCGCCGAACGGCGTGAACAATCCGGTGATTTCGGTCATGTCGTATGTCACGACGATCTTTCTTCCGGACTATGCAGCCGCAGGGTTGAGCGCACCGTCAACAGCAACCGGCTGGGCTGCCAATTGGCCTGCCAACACCTCATGGCCGGTGAGCCAGCGCTTCGCGATCCAGGGTTATGAATGCTCCAGCGGCACCTGCAATCCGACATTGCCGACGGGATCGAATGCATTGCCGGCCCCTGGCCTGGGAAATGGCAATCGGATCCAGTCCGGCGACGTGCTCACCGTGCGCTACCTCGATTCCCTGGGCTGGACTGCCAACAACAATGAATTGACGGAAGTCCCCTCTACGTGTGCAGCGGGCGGGGCGCTCACCAGCATCACGGTGACGCCGGCGGCGAGCAGTCCGGCATTCAATTTTCAGAGCGGCGATCTGGCTCTGCTGGTCACCGGCTCGCGAGCCAGCATTTTTCAGGTCAACGTTTCCGGTGCGGTGCTCACTCCCACTGCTGTGCTGGGAGGATCGATTCCCTGTTTTTCGACGACCACTCCCACCGGCATCACGCTTTACAACTTCAGTCGCGATTTCGTCACGGTTACCTATTACCTGCGACTGGATACCGATCCGAACAACGCCTCGCGCCTGATTCCTTCGCTGGTGCGTCGCCAGAGCACGATCGCCACGCAGGGTGCCGCCAGTAACGATCAGGCCATCGTGCAGGGTATCGAACAGATGGATTTTCTCGCTGGTGTGCAACGCAGCGATGGAACGGTCAGCTATCTGACGTCCAATCTGGTTGGTGGGCAAAGCTCTGCAACCAGTTGTCCGCCGATGGCAGGTCTGCAAATTGTTGGCGGATTGCCTGCCGGCTCGGTCGAGCCGCAGTGCCTGTGGCGCTCGCTCAACAGCATCGAAGTGCATCTGCTGGTCGACAGCGTCAACAACATGGCCTTGACGCCTGCTGAAATGGCCTATCAATACAGCTACGGCTACAGCGGCACCGATATCAAGCAGACCGCCGCGGCGCCTGGATCCACGCTGCCCTCGCAATTGACGCCGGGCACCATGCTGCGTCGCGAATTCGTGTCCCTGGTTTCCGTACGCAATTTCAATCCCTGATTTCCGGTTACGCCATGAATACACGCATTCAACCTTCGCCGAATCGCCAGCAGGGCGCCGTGCTGTTCGTCGCGCTGGTGTTTCTCATTTTGATCACCTTGCTTGGGCTAACTGCTTCCGGCACCTCCATTTTGCAAGAGCGCATGGCCGGCGGCCTGCGTAATGGCCAGATGGGCCTGATGGGCGCCGAAACCGCCTTGCGCGG
>JAFEFD010000465.1 GCA_018240765.1 Pseudomonadota bacterium
CCGGCCAGCATCACGACCGGCGCGGCCAGCACGCTGACCATCACGCTGTCCAACAACAATCCGGCCGTGGCTACGCTATCGTCTGACCTCACCGATACGTTCCCGGGCGGCATGGTGCTGACCGGCACGCCGGCTGCGGCGACTACCTGTACGGGTGGCAGCGGCGTGTCCACCACCAGCGGTTCGATCACGCTGGGCCAAAATGCCACGATTCCGGCGAACGGATCGTGCACGGTAAGCGTCAACGTCACCTCTGCCAGTCCGGGCAGCTACGCCAACCAGATCGACGCCGGTGCGTTGGTGACGAATTTTGGCAGCAATACGGCGGCGGCGAACGATACCCTTACGGCAGTGGCGCCGGATCTGTACCGGCTGTACAGCAACCTCGGCACGGACGCGGGCAGCGATCTGCTCAACGGCAGCACCACGGTCGTTGGCTCGAATCGCTACACGCCGATGGTGTGCAGCCGGCTGACCCTGGCGCAACCCGGCCAGCAGTTGATCACGAGCTTTACCTGGACGTCGACCAGCCACAACGCCGCCGCGCTCACACCGACGACCAGCATCACGTTCTACGACGACTCGGGCGCCGGCGGCGGACCGGGCGTGCGCCTCACCAACACGTCCGACACGTATTATTCCGGCGGCAACTACGGCACCCCGATCAATCCGGGATTCAATGCGTTCACCGGCAATCCGTTCGGATACACGGCGACTTATGTGCCCGCGCCGAGCGGCGGCGGCAACGCGAACGTCTGGGCCTGCTTGTATTACTACGGCGCCTCGGCATCGTTCTCGGACGCGCAGTTGTCGAATCTGGGCATGGAGAAATTCACGAACGCGCCGACAGCCGGTTCCACCACCGATCTTGCGTTCGTTTCCACGGGCGCACCGAATGGCGGCAGCGGCGTCTGGGTCGACAATCCGCCGGGCAACCTCGTGGCCGGCACGGGGGCCGCGAATGTCTTCGGCTGGGAGCTGACGACGCTCGGCACGAACGTCATGCTCGACACCTATCAGATGAAGAACGCCAGCGGCACGGCGGCGACCGGTGCCATCGCCCTCAACAGTGCAACCGGTGTTGCCCGCAACTTCTCCGGTTACGCAGCCACCATCACGGCGCCGGCAGGGGGCAACAAGTGGAGCGTGACCGGCTTGCAGTTGACGCCGCTGTGCAGCGCGGTGAAGACATTCAACGCCGTGCAAGCCAAGATCCAGTTCTGGGATACGTTTGCGGGCTCGACCGCGACGCCGGTGTTCTCCAACTCCGCACCGATCGCCTCGGTCACCGCCAATCTCGACGTCGTGACTGCAAACGGCTGCGCCACCGCCACCAGCTACTACATCCTGCCGGTGCGTCTGGATACGCCAGTGGCGGTCGGTGCGGGTTCGACGCTCGGCGTTACCATCGAGTACCTGACCGACACCGGTTCGGGTCTCGGCGCCAATGCCGATCTGGTTTCCCTCACCAATTCGGCGAGCATCAACTACGCTCCGGCCGTCGGCGCCAATGCCTCCACCGGCGCGACCGGCTGGTACAAGAGCGCCAGCAACCGCGGCGACCTCAACTTCGAGAATGGCGACTACGTGACGGGTACGCGCGTGCACATACCGGTGCGCGTCTACGGCAACCAGGTGTCCGCCACGGGCGGTATCGTGCCGATGGCGCGGCAGTTGACATCGTCGAGCCCGCAGCAGCACACGGAAGTGGAATCACCCATGCAGAACGGCCCGCTTTCGCTCGAAAAACAGTAAGGCTCTGCTTTCGTTTCCATAGCCCGGGCTCTCAGCCCGGGCTTTTTTTTCAGTACGCCGCGCCGCCCAGTTCCCGATAGCGCACAAACACCTGGCGCGCGTCGTCGCGGCGGATATCGCGGCGCACCGCAATGCCGCGTTTTTGCAGTTCGCCGATCCAGTCGGCTGGAAGCGGGCCTTCGTCGAATTCGGAAAGTTCTTCGACGTCTTCGCTGCGTGCGCCGATCAGCAGTTCATCGACCCCGGCCCACACCGTTGCGCCGTAGCACTGGCA
>JAFEFD010000466.1 GCA_018240765.1 Pseudomonadota bacterium
CCGCGACCGCCCGGACTTGTGGTCTCCCGGATCGCGGCGCAGACTTTATACCAGCGCCCGCGAACGGGCGCAACACAAGCCGCCATGCGGATTTGCGCGAATCCGCCAAAAACAAAAAATGCCGGCCCATCAGAAAAATTCCGCTTGACACGCGGGTAAGAAAATTGCATACGGCAACCCGCGCGCTCAATGCGCGCGCGGGTGCGCATCGTCAGCATCGTCCTTGTGCGCCGGCTCCAGAGTGGATTTTTCAGCATTTTCCACTTTTATCGGCAATGGCGAGAGCGGACGCTCGAGCGCCAGATCGAGCACTTCGTCGATCCAGCGCACCGGCTTGATCGTGAGTGAACCGGTCACGTTCTTCGGGATGTCGGCCAGGTCCTTGACGTTTTCCTCGGGGATGATCACCGTCTCGATGCCGCCACGGTGCGCCGCGAGCAGCTTTTCCTTGAGGCCGCCGATCGGCAGCACGCGGCCACGCAAAGTGATCTCGCCGGTCATGGCGACGACCGAATGCACCGGATCGCGGGTCAATGCCGACACCAGCGCCGTGCACATGGCGATGCCCGCGCTCGGGCCATCCTTGGGTGTGGCACCCTCCGGCACATGCACATGGATGTCGTACTTGTTGTGGAATTCCGGATCGATGCCGAGGCGTTCTGCGCGCGCGCGCACGACCGACAGCGCGGCCTGGATGGATTCCTGCATCACCTCACCGAGCTGACCGGTGTGGATGAGCTTGCCTTTGCCGGGTACCACGGTCGCCTCGATACTGAGCAGGTCGCCGCCGACTTCGGTCCAAGCCAATCCGGTGACCAGACCGAATTCGTTCTTCTGTTCGGCGCGCCCGTAGGTGAACTTGCGCACGCCCAGGTAATGCTCGAGATTCTTGCTCGACACCGAAACCTTGCCGCGCTTCTTCGCGCCCTTGTCCGCCGCCAACGTAAGCTCCTTGACCACCTTGCGGCAGATCTTGGAAATCTCGCGTTCGAGGTTGCGCACGCCGGATTCGCGCGTGTAGTAGCGCACCATGTCGCGCAGCGCACCTTCGGCGATCTGGATTTCGGTATCGCGCAGGCCGTTTGCCTTGATCTGCTTCGGCAACAGGTAGCGCTGCGCGATGTTGATCTTTTCATCCTCGGTATAGCCGGGGATGCGAATGACTTCCATGCGATCGAGCAACGGCCCCGGGATGTTCAGCGAATTGGCCGTGGCGATGAACATGACCTCGGACAGGTCGAAGTCCACTTCCAGGTAGTGATCGTTGAAGGCGTGGTTCTGCTCGGGATCGAGCACTTCAAGCAAGGCCGACGACGGATCACCGCGGAAATCCATCGACATCTTGTCGATTTCGTCGAGCATGAACAGCGGATTGCGCGTGCCGACCTTGTTCATGTTCTGCACGATTCTTCCCGGCATCGATCCAATGTACGTGCGCCGGTGACCGCGGATTTCGGCTTCGTCACGCACCCCGCCGAGCGACATGCGTACGAATTTGCGATTGGTCGCGCGCGCAATGGACTGGCCGAGCGAAGTCTTGCCCACGCCCGGCGGGCCGACCAGGCACAGGATCGGCGCCTTCATCTTCTTAACCCGCTGCTGCACGGCGAGGTATTCGACGATGCGTTCCTTGACCTTCTCCAGACCATAGTGATCGGCATCAAGCACCTCCTCGGCGGCCTTCAGATTCCTGCGCACCTTGCTGCGCTTGCGCCACGGTGCGCCGACCAGCCAGTCGATGTAGTTGCGCACGACCGTGGCTTCGGCCGACATCGGCGACATCTGCTTGAGCTTGTTGAGCTCCGCGCGCGCCTTCTTCTCGACCGGTTTTGGCATGCCCGCCTTTTCGATCTTCTTGCCGAGTTCCTCGACTTCGTTCGGCGCTTCCTCGTTGTCGCCCAGTTCCTTCTGGATCGCCTTCATCTGTTCGTTGAGGTAGTACTCACGCTGGCTTTTTTCCATCTGCGTCTTGACGCGGCCGCGGATACGTTTCTCGATCTGCTGCACGTCGATTTCGCCTTCGACGAAACCGATCAGCATTTCCAGCCTGTCGGCGACATCGGGCGTCTCGAGCAGGCGTTGCTTGTCGGCAAGGCGGATCGACAGGTGCGCGGCAATGGTGTCGGCCAGGCGCGAGGCGTCGTCGATGCCGGCCAGCGTGGTCAGCAGCTCCGGTGGAATCTTGCGATTGAGTTTGACGAAGTTTTCGAATTGCGACACGACCGTGCGCGCGACAACTTCGATCTCGCGCGCGCCACGCGTGTACGCAGGATCGAGCGCGCGCACGTGGCCGGTCATCACGCCATCACGTTCGCCGTAGCGCACCACCTCGGCGCGCGTGCCGCCTTCGACCAGCACCTTGACCGTGCCGTCGGGCAGTTTGAGCAATTGCAGGATGCTGGCGATGGTGCCGATCGGGTACAAGTCGCCGGCCTTGGGGTCGTCGATGTCCGCACCGCGTTGCGCTACCAGCAGGATGCGTTTGTCGCCGGCCATGGTCATGTCCAGCGCCTTCATCGATTTCTCGCGACCGACAAACAGCGGAATCACCATGTGCGGATAAACCACCACGTCACGCAGCGGCAGCACCGGCAATTCGGCGATGGCAGAGGACTTTTCGGGCTTGACGCTGGATTCCATTGCAATTCCTGTCGAAGGAGTGGCGCTGCAGTCACGGGCAGCGTGAGCGCACGCACAGGATTCGTCAAGTGACGGCGCGGCGACAGGTTTTCAAGATGCGCGCAAGCGCGCTTCAGGATTTCGGACTGCGCGATGCGACCGTGTCGTCGGCTAGGTCCGGGGCATCGGATTCGGATTGCGCTTTATCGCGACGCGCGACATTGCGCGGCTTGTCGCGGCGCGCATTCGCCGCGAGCAGGCTGCCGGGCGGCGGCGTGGCCTCGAAATAGCCGCGCACGCCATCGAGAATCGCCGTCGCCAGCTTTTGACGCTGCGCGGGATTTTTCAAACGTTTTTCTTCGGACGGATTCGTGATGAATGCGGTCTCGACCAGAATCGAGGGAACATCCGGTGAGCGCAACACGACGAAGTTCGCCTTCTCCACGTAGCCACGATGGGTCGGACCGATCTTCGCGAGCGATTGCAGGACGCGTTTGGCAATGGCATCGCTGGCCTCGGCGGTCGCACCCTGGGACAGATCCAGCAGCACCGCGGCGAGGGTGTTGTCCTTGTCCTCGAGCTTGACCCCGCCGACGAGGTCCGCCCGGTTTTCGCGGTCCGCCAGCCAGCGCGCTGCTTCGTTCGTCGCTCCGCGCGGCGACAGCACCCACACCGACGAACCGCGCGCGTCGCCGCTGGCATACGCATCGGCATGGATCGATACGAACAGGTCGGCCTTGGCCTCGCGCGCTTTCTGATAGCGTTCCTGCAGCGGGATGAAAGTGTCGTTGTCGCGCGTGAGCACGGCATGCATGCCCGACTGCTTGTCGATGAGTTTGGCCAGATCGCGCGCCACCGCCAGGGTGATGTCCTTTTCGTGCGTGCCGCCGGCACCCGTTGCGCCAGGGTCCACGCCGCCATGGCCAGCGTCAATGGCAACCACCACATCGCGCGGTTTGGCTGCGAGCGCTGCCATGCTCTTGACTGCACTGGCCCGTTCTTTGGTGTACAAATCCACAGTAAGTCGGTACGCGCCCGACTTGCCATATGCCTGCACGCTGGTTTTTGGCTGCGCCGCGGTGGACAGATCCAGCACAATGCGCGCGCCGTCCTTGCCATGACGCCCAGTACGCACGCCCTTGAGCACGCCGGTGGCAGCCGGCGCCGAGAACCCGCGTGCTATGGAAGAATCGCTCACGTCGATCACCAGCCGATCGGGATTGGCAATCTCGAACAGTTTGTAGTCCGGCTGGCCAGAAAGATCGAAGCTGACACGCACTCGGTCACCGGATTGGCTGGCCTTTACGGATCGGATTTCAGCCGCCCACGCCGGCACGGGCAGCGCGGCCGCGCAGGCTATAAAACATCCGATTCGGGCTGCTACTCCCCTCATGCCGCGTATTCAAACGCAAAACCACCGCGAATTTCAAGTATTTTCTCTTTATGAATCGGCGATTTGCACGATTAACCTCCGGCAAAAATCAGGAATCGCCGCTAAGCTGCTGTCCTGAATTCACATCGGATTCGATATGCAGGGCCTTCAGCCAGCCCGCTGCGTTTTCGCCGTGGGCGTGCAGATGAACATCGCGACCCGAGTCCGCGTGCGCCAGCCGGATCGTCAAATCCGGCGCGGGAATGGCTCCCATGCCGCGCTCTGGCCATTCGATCAGCCACAGGACCGGGCCGTCGGCAAGATCGCGCAAACCCAGCCATTCCAGTTCCTCGGCAGCGGCGATGCGGTAAAGATCCAGATGCTGCACGGTCAGGCCGGGCAACGCGTAAGTCTCGATCAAGGTGTAGGTCGGGCTCTTGATCCGTTCGCCGGCTCCCAGAGCTCGCAGCAAGGCGCGCGCAAACGTGGTCTTGCCTGCACCCAGCGGGCCGGCCAGATGGATGCTGCCGCCGCCGCGAACGCGAGGAGCGATGCCTCGCGCAAGCGCGGCAAGCGCATCCTCGTCGATTCCATTCAAGACGATTTCAACCATCGGACAATCCATTTCGAAGTCGACGCAGAAGCGGGAACAAATCGCTGGCCAGCGTTCCCGCCTCGCCATCACGCGCGGCGGCATCGCCAGCCTGGGCATGCAAGGCGACTCCCAGACGCGCCGCGCGCCAGGCATTGAGTCCCTGCGCCATCAAGCCGGCGATGACGCCGGTGAGCACATCGCCCATGCCGCCCGAGGCCATGCCCGGATTGCCCCACGGACACACCGCCACGTCGCCTTGTTCGTGCGCGATCAGGGTGCCTGCGCCCTTGAGCACGGCCACGCAGCGATATCGTGTGGCGAGCGCGCGCACGGCGGCAAATCGATCGCGGGCGATTTGCGCCGTATCGCAGCCGAGCAAGCGCGCCGCTTCGCCGGGATGCGGCGTGATCACGCTTTCCGGCGGCAATACCAGCACCTGTGCGGCGAGCAGGTTCAACGCATCCGCATCGACAACCGCCGGCTTGTGCGAACCCAGAGCTGCACGCCAGACCATGCTGCTCCAATCGGATTGGCCAAGCCCGGGCCCGAGCGCGAACACACTCGCGCGATCGAGCAACGGCGCCATTTCCATAGCGTCGCGTACCGCATGCGCCATCACCTCGGGCCGCGCGGCATTGATGGCGAAGATGTTTTCCGGGCGTGTCACCGCACTGACCAGACCGGCGCCGACGCGCAAGGCCGCTTCTGCACACAATCGAATCGCTCCGCCCATGCCGGCATCGCCGCCGATCGCGAGCACATGGCCGAAGTCGCCCTTGTGCACGGATCGTGCGCGCGGCGGAAGCCATGTTGCCATGCGGCGCGCGTCGAGCAGGCGCGCGTCGTAAGGCGCATTGGCAAGCGCTTCTTCGGGCAGCCCGAGCCGATCCAGCACCAGCGTGCCGCAGTGATCCATGGCCGCACCAGTCGACAAGCCGCGCTTGCGCGCGATGAAGCTGACGGTGATTTCTGCGCGTACCGCAACGCCGAGCACCGCGCCCGTGTCGGCGTCGATGCCGGAAGGTACATCCAGCGCCAGCACCGGCTTGCCGGTCGCGTTCAGATGTTGAATTGCCCGGGCGAGTTCGCCTTCCACCGGACGCTGCAAGCCCGTGCCGAGCAGCGCATCGACGTAGACATCGGCCGCCGGCAGGCCGGGTTCGGCGACGACGATGTCGCCACCCGCATCGCGCCAAGCGTCGCGCGCGCGCCTGGCGTGTGTCGTCGCCGGTTCGCCCAGCGCAAGCACGACTGCTTCCAGCCCAGCCGCGCGCGCCTGACAAGCCAGCAAATAGCCGTCCCCGCCATTGTTGCCTGCACCGCACAGCACCGCGATCTTGCGAATCCGCGGCCACCGCGCGGCGAGCACGCGCCATGCCGCGCCAGCGGCGCGCTGCATGAGGTCGAAACCGGCTATCCCTAAATCCTCGATCGCATGGCGATCGAGTTCTCGCACCTGTGCGGCGGTATACAAACGAGTACTCATCCTGCAAGTTTATACTTTGCGCCATGAACTCGCCCGACCACATCGAACTCGCCGCCCGCATCAAACGCTGGGGCGTGGAATTGGGCTTCGCGCAAATCGGCATCACCGCGACGCAGCTCAGCGACGACGAGACGCATCTGCTCAACTGGCTGGCTCAGGGTCGGCACGGCGAGATGGATTACATGCAACGCCACGGCACGAAACGCAGCCGTCCCGCGGACTTGCATCCCGGCACCGTGCGCGTGATCTCGGCGCGCATGGATTACGATCCACCCGGCGCGCGCGACGGTTGGGAAATTCTTGACGATCCCACCCTGGGCTACGTCTCGCGCTACGCTCTGGGTCGCGATTACCACAAGCTTGTGCGCGCGCGCCTGCAAAGACTCGCCGATCGCATCACGCAGGAAATCGGCCCGTTCGGCTATCGCGCGTTTTCCGACTCTGCGCCGGTGCTCGAAAAAGCACTCGCACGCAATGCAGGGCTCGGCTGGATCGGCAAGCACACCTGCCTGATCGACAGTCGTGCCGGATCGTGGTTCTTTCTCGGCGAGTTGTACACCGATTTGCCGTTACCCAGCGATGCGCCTGCAACCGATCACTGCGGCACCTGCACACGCTGCATCGAGATCTGCCCGACCCAGGCCATCGTCGGCCCGCAGCAACTCGATGCGCGCCGCTGCATTTCCTACCTGACGATCGAGCTGCGCGGCAGCATTCCGGTCGAACTGCGCCCGCTGATCGGCAACCGCATTTATGGTTGCGATGATTGCCAACTCGTGTGTCCGTGGAACAAATTCGCACAAAAAAGCGTGGAGCCTGATTTCGCCGTGCGCCATGGCCTGGACGGCGCTGCGCTGGTCGATTTGTTCACTTGGAGCGAAGCGCAATTCCTCGCACGCACCGAGGGCTCGGCGATTCGCCGTATCGGATACGAATGTTGGTTGCGCAACATTGCGGTCGCGATGGGCAACGCCCCGCGAAGTGCCGCCATCACAATTGCCCTGAAATCGCGCGCGGACCATCCGTCTGCGCTGGTGCGCGAACATGTGGCGTGGGCGCAAGGCCGCCAAAAAGAAATACCCGTTGCGTAAAATTTGCGGCTTGTCCCGTAATCCGCCACACGAATACCATGTCTCATTTACGCAACATCGAAGGCCCGATCAATAATCAGGCGAAAAAAAACCCCCGCATGTGCTGCGGGGGTTGAATTATCGGAGTGACGATTACCAGAACGATGCCGCCCTGCTAGCCTGGGGCAACGCGCGAACGTTGCAAAAATCCCGATGGCAGTGGCGAGAATACCACAGTTGTAGCGCAAATGCTAGGGGTCGAGAAGCAGATTGTCGATCAACCGTGCACGACCGATGCGCGTGGCAATCAGGGCGATCGCGCCGCGGCGATCAGACTGACCCGGTGCAGACAAGTCCGCTGCGCGCCGGATTGTTGCGTAGTCCGGAACCGAACCCGCCGCTTCCAGTACCAAGCGCGCATCCGATTCGATCGCCGCGATCGAGCGCCCGGCATCCCATTGTTCTCGCATTGCGCACAAGACGCGATGAATGACACCGGCGCGTTCGCGTTCCCCGCTGCTCAAATACTGGTTGCGCGAACTCATTGCCAAACCGTTCGACTCGCGCCGCGTCGGCGCGGCGATGATGTCGATGGGCAGACGCAAATCCATCGTCATCCGTCGAACGACCAGCAATTGTTGGTAATCCTTCTGGCCAAATACCGCGACATCGGGCTGGACGAGGTTGAACAATTTCGTCACCACGGTCGCCACGCCGGTGAAATGCCCGGGACGCAACTCGCCCTCCAGGACTTCGCTGATTTTGGGAACGTCCACGCGCACGCTTTCGGACACGCCGAAGGGATATATTTCATCCACACCCGGAGCGAACAACACATCGCAGTCGTGCGCGGCAAGGCTGGCGCGATCGGCGTCGAGTGTGCGCGGATAGCTCGCGAAATCCTCGTTCGGACCGAACTGGGTCGGATTCACGAACACGCTGGCGACGACCTTGTGGGCATGTTTGCGCGCCAGTTCGACCAGCGATAAATGCCCGGCATGCAGATTGCCCATCGTCGGCACGAAGGCCACGCGCGCACCCTCGCGGCGCCATGCGGACACGCTGGCGCGCAAGTCCGCAGCGGTATGGACGACATCCATCAGAATGCGTGCTCCTGGGTGGGGAATTTTCCGTTGCGCACCTCGTCCACATAGTCGCGAATCGCATCGCCGACCGAACCGCGACCGGCGAGGAAATCCTTCGTGAACTTCGGCCGCTTGCCCGGGGTGATGCCAAGCATGTCATAGATGACCAGCACCTGGCCGTCGCAATCCGCACCTGCGCCGATGCCGATGGTGGGGATCGAAATCTCCGTCGTGATGCGCCTGGCCAATTCAGCCGGCACGCATTCGAGCACGAGCAGGTCTGCGCCTGATTCGGCAACCGCATGTGCGTCCGCGATGAGCTGCGCAGCGGCATCTTTCGTTTTGCCCTGCACGCGATAGCCGCCGAACTTGTGCACGGACTGCGGCGTCAGGCCCAGGTGCGCGCAGACCGGAATTGCGTGTCGTGCCAGCGTGCGGAGGACATCGAGCACATATCCGGCGCCTTCGAGTTTGACCATCGCCGCGCCGCCTTCGGCAAGCAAACGTCCGGCGTTGCGCAACGCCGTATCCGCATCGCGAAAACTCAGGAACGGCATGTCGGCGATCAACAGCGCGCTGCGCACCCCGCGCGCCGCGGCCGCGCTGTGATAGACCATTTCATCGACGCTCACCGGCAGTGTGCTGTCACGCCCTTGTACGACCATGCCCAGCGAATCGCCGACCAGCACGGCATCGACACCCGCCGCGTCGCATTGCGCGGCGAAGCTGGCGTCGTAGGCGGTCAGCATGACGATCTTTTCGCGCTTGCCCTTCATGGCGTGCAACTGCGGCACGGTGATGGCGGTACGCACCGTGGATTTGGCGTTGGCGTACATGGCGAACTCCGGAAGCCGAACGCCTATTCTGCCATGCGCAAACAGGTCGATGCATCGACATCCGCAAGCAGGTACACCACGCTACCGAGGCCGGGAATTTCCAGATCCGGCGCGATTTCCGCAAGCGGCGCCAGCACGAAAGCGCGCTCGTGCAAATGCGGATGCGGCACATGCAGGCCAGATTCGTTCAAAACCCGATCGCCGTAGACAAGGATGTCCAGATCCAGCACGCGCGGCCCCCAGCGCGTGCCATCGCGCACGCGTCCCGCTGCACGCTCGATCGCCAACAGCGCCTGGAGAAGATCGTGCGGTGGCATTGCTGTGTGCAAATGCGCCACGGCGTTGACGAATTCCGGTTGATCGGCTCGCCCCCAGGGTGCACTGCGATAACGGCGTGAACGCGCAACGAGGCGTGTTGCGGGCAGCTTGGCAAGAACGGCCAAGGCTGCTTCAACCTGTGCGTTCGGATCGGCAAGATTGCTGCCGAGCCCGATGTATACATTTTCCATTGTGTCACTGCGAATCGGTGGCAGCGCTGGCTTGCGCGGACGGCTTGCGCCTGCGCCGCCGGCGCTTTTTCGGCGCGTCACTCGCAGGCGCAGCGGCGGATGTCGGTGCGGCGGACAGTTCTTCTGCCAGCGCCTCGTGCGGCGTGGATTGCGCATGCGTCCACCAGCGACCGAGCTCGGCGATGTCGGCGCCGTCTGGCGCGCGCAGCAGCAGGAAATCATAGGCGCCGCGAAAGCGCGGATGCGCAAGCAAACGAAACACCTTTTTCTTCTGCCGGTCGGCGAAACGCGGCTGCAGCGTCCAGATTTCCTGCATGACTTGTCCGAAGCGGCGCGGAATCGCCACGTGCTTGGCCTGTTCGGTGATGATCTGGTGGCTCACGCGCTGCCAGGCCAGATTCGGATCAACGCCGCGTGCAATTTCGCGTTCGGCTTGCGCGCGCACCGCGCCCCACAGAAGCACGGCGAACAGAAACGCTGGGGTGACGGATTTGCCTTCGCTCACGCGCGCATCCGTTCCCGCGAGTCCGGCCTCCAGCACGGCGCGGAATGACTCGCCACCGCGAAACGCGAGCGCGCGCGCCGTGAGTGGAAACACAGCGCCGAGCAGACCAAATTGTTCCAGCGCACGGAAACTCTTCAATCCGCTGCCGGCAAGGAACATCTTCAGGGATTCATCGAACAACCGTGCCGGCGGGGCTTGCGTGAGCAACACGCCAAGTTCCGCGAATGGCGCGCGCGCTTCGGGCGAAATCGAAAAGCCGAGCTTCGCCGACAAACGCACGGCACGCAGCATGCGCACCGGATCTTCGCGATAGCGCTGCAGCGGATCGCCGATCAGGCGCAGCACGCGGCGTTGCACGTCGTCGTATCCGCCGACGTAATCGCGCACGGAGAAATCGGCAATGTCGTAGTACAGCGCGTTGGCGGTGAAATCGCGGCGCAGCGCGTCCTCCTCGATCGTGCCCCAGACGTTGTCGCGCACGATGCGTCCATCGACAACCTGGCGGTCGCCATCGGTGTCGATGTCGTCACCACCGTTGCCGCGGAATGTGGCGACTTCGACGATTTCAGGCCCGAACACGACATGGGCGAGGCGAAAGCGCCGCCCGATCAGGCGGCAATTGCGGAACAGCCGGCGCACGTCTTCAGGCGTGGCATCCGTGGCGACGTCGAAATCCTTGGGCTGGCCGCCGATCAG
>JAFEFD010000467.1 GCA_018240765.1 Pseudomonadota bacterium
CTGCGCAACGTGCAGGTGCTGGTGCGCGGCGTCAAGGGCCCGGTCGAGACCGTGCTGCTGGAGAACAGCTACCACATGATCACCGTCGACCAGGAGCGCAACCTCGTCATCGACCGCACCACGCGTTTCTTCAACCAGGTCGCCGCCACGCAATTCGTCACCATGCCGGAACCGGTGCCTGCCGTCGCCGTCGCCGATTGATGGAAGCCATCGTCGTCGATTCCATCGAGGCCTTCGGCCGCGAGGAATGGAACCGGCTGTTTCCGGACGAGCTCGAAGACTGGAGCTACTACCGCGCGGTCGAAAGATCCGACCTGCCGGAATTTTCATTTCGGTACTTTGGCGTGCGCGATGAAGCCGGTTTGCTGCGCGCCGCGGTGCCGGCCTTCGTCACGGATTATCGCCTCGACACGACCCTGAGTGGCAGGCTCAAGCGCTTTGCCGATTGGCTCACCCGCCATTTCCCGCGCCTGCTGCGCCAGAAGATGCTGTCGCTGGGCTCGCCGGTTTCGGAAATTTGCCACCTCGGCTTTGCACCCGGCGTGCCAGCGGACGAACAACAACGCCTGCTCGGGGCCATCCTCGCGAAAGCGGAATCCTTCGCCAGGGGAAACCGTGTGCGCATGATCGCGGTCAAGGACGCAGCCGCCGCGCAGGATGCACTGTGGGCCGCGGCGGCGAAGGCACACGGATTGCGCCGCCAGCCGGGTTTGCCGACCGCCTCGCTGGCCGTGAGGTTTGAGAACATCGACGAATACTTCGCAACGCTCAGCAAGGCAACGCGCAAGGACATCCGCCGCAAATTGAAGGATTCAGCCGGATTGCGCGTCGAATGGCGCGCCGGCATCGACGGCATCGAAGGCGAAGTCATGCGCCTGTACAAATCCACGCACGCGAACGCGCAATTCAGTTTCGAGGAACTCACGTCGGAATACTTCCACAATGTGCTGCGCGAGATGGCCGGGCGCGCGAGTTGCGCCACGTACTGGCTTGGCGACAAACTCGTCGCTTTCAATCTCGTCCTGCACGACGGCAAGCGCCTGCTCGACAAGTTCCTCGGCATGGATTACGCCGTGGCCCGCGAATACAATTTATACTTCTATACCTGGATCGAGAACGTGCGCCGCTGCATCGA
>JAFEFD010000468.1 GCA_018240765.1 Pseudomonadota bacterium
GATGCGCTGGCCGATGTGCAGCAGCATCTGGACAGGGGCAACCAGGCGATCAAGCCGTACCGCCGCCTGGTCGACCTCGATGAAGCGGAAAGCGCACGCGTGCGCGCCGGCGAATTCGATTTCGTTCCGGATCGAAGGGGTTCTTCTGCGCCGAATCGCGAGGGTGTGGGCGAGCACATTGTCTTCGCCGGTGGCGTATTCCTGATCGAGCGCGGCGCATTCAAGCGCATGGGCGGATGGGACGAACGCTTCCGTGGCTGGGGCGGCGAGGACGATGCCATGAGCTACCGGCTCGAGCGCGCACGCGTTGCCGGGATCGAACTCGACAGCCGGCCCGCCGTGCACCTGGCGCATCCGCGCGCGCAGGAAACGACGTTTGCGCAGCCGCATTACGCGGCGAACCGCAACCTGCTGGAAGGCTACCGGCACATGGAAGACGCGCAACTGGACCGATTCTCGGAAATCCAGATGCAGATCATCGGCAACCACGACAAGTACCGCCCCGAATGAACGTCCTCGCGCCACGCCTGCTGATCGGAACGCCGGCCTATGGCGGCATGCTGCACAGCGACTGCGTCAGTGCGCTGCTGCAATACCAGCGCGCCGGCGTCGATTTCGCGCTGATGTGCATAGCCAACGAAAGCCTGATCACGCGTGCGCGCAACACCATCATTTCCGAATTCCACGCGCGCGCGGATTTTTCGCACCTGTTGTTCCTGGATGCCGACGTGTTGCTGCCGCCGCTCGGCTTGCGCCGGATGCTGGCGAGCGGCCGCGACGTCATCGGCGCGGCAGTCGCGCTCAAGGGACGCAATGACGCCGGCGGGCGCATCTTCAACATCGGCGCGCTGCACGGCGAGGACGGGCCGCATTACATCGTCGAGCGCATCGGCACGGCGGCGCTGCTGCTTTCGCGTGCCGCGGTGAACGCGCTGGTCGAGGACGCGCATCGCGACGGTCGTGTGTATTCACGCGGCTACCATTTGCGCGGAGTCGACTTGCAGGCGCCCGTACAGTGCGACATTTTCCGCACCGGCGTGGTCGGCGACGAATACCTGTCTGAGGATTTCTGGGTCTGCCGCGAATTGCGGCGACTGGGCTTCCCCGTGTATCTGGATCCGACCATCGTCACCCGCCATTCGGGGATGATGGAGGCGTGAGCATCGCGCTCGGTTAAACTAGCTGCTTCGCAAACGAGGAAGTTGTCGTGCCGGAAATTTCCGGCGAACTGCGCGTCGATCCGCACGCGCGCTTCGCCATCGTCGCCAGCCGCTGGAATCCGCGCATCGTCGATGCGCTCATCGATGGCGCGCGCCGCGCGTTTGCCGAACACGGTGTCGCCGATGCGGCAATCGACCTGGTCCGGGTACCCGGTGCGTGGGAAATTCCGCAGGCGGCGGCAAGGCTCGCGCACGGACGCAAGGCGGCGGCAATCGTCGCGCTTGGCTGCGTGGTGCGCGGCGATACGCGCCATTACGAGCATGTCGCGGACGAGTGCGCACGCGGGTTGATGCGGCTTGCGCTGGAGTGCGGCGTGCCGGTGCTCAATGGCGTGCTTGCGGTCGAACGCCATGAGGACGCGCAGGCACGTGCCGGTGGCGCGTGTGGCAACAAGGGCGCGGAAGTCGCGCTTGCCGCTCTGGAGATGGCCGATTTGATGGCCAAGCTCGGGTAAACTGCCGCCATGAACCAGCAACCTCGTTCCGACGGCATCGATCTCGCGGCGCGATCGCGCGCGCGTCGCCGCGCCGCGCAGGCGGTGTACGCCTGGCAGATCGGCGGCAATCCGATGGCGACGGTCATCGAGGAATTCCGCCACGAGCAGGACATGGAAATCGCCGACATCGCCTATTTCGAGGACCTGTTGCGCGGCGTGGACACGCATTGCACCGAACTCGATACGGATCTTGCGCCATGGCTCGATCGCGACATCGCCCAGGTCGATCCGCTCGAGCGCGCGATCTTGCGCATCGCCGCGTACGAATTGCGGCATCGGCCGGATGTGCCGTACCGCGTGATCCTCAACGAAGCCGTGGAAGTCGCCAAGCGCTTCGGCGCCGAGCATGGCCACACCTATGTCAACGGCGTGCTCGACAAGGCCGCACGCCAATGGCGGGCGACGGAGGCCGGGTCCACGCGCGCCTGACGTGGCCGAATTCGCGCTCATTGAGTCGATCCGCACGCGCTGCGCCGTGGCGCGTGACGATGTGCGCCTCGGCATCGGCGACGACGCGGCGCTGCTCGCGGTTCCTTCCGGATGGTTGCTCGCGGTCAGCACCGACACGTTCGTTTGCGGCGTGCATTTTCTGCCGGATACGGCGGCAAGCGACATCGGCTGGAAGGCGCTCGCGGTGAACCTGTCCGACCTCGCCGCGATGGGCGCGGAACCGGCCTGGGCCATGCTCGCGCTGACGTTGCCGAGCGCCGACGCGCGCTGGGTGGAAGGGTTCGCGGACGGCTTCGCGGAACTTGCACGCAAACATCGCGTCGCCCTCGTCGGCGGCGATACCACGCAGGGACCCATGTCGATCACGGTGACGATCCACGGCTTCGTGCCACCGGGTGCTGCGCTCACGCGCGCTGGTGCGCGCGTCGGCGATGGCGTGTACGTGACCGGCACACTGGGCGATGCGGCGGCAGCATTGAGCAAGACGCAATCCAAATCTGCATGCGATCCGCAACTGCTCGAACGCCTGCATCGCCCGACCCCGCGTATTTCGCAAGGATCAATCCTGCGCGGTCGCGCAACATCGTGCATCGACGTATCCGATGGCCTCGTCGCCGATCTTGGCCACATCTGCGCTGCGAGCGGCGTCGGCGCGGAAATCGACGCAGACACCTTGCCTGCATCGCCCGCATTGATCGCGGCGTTTGCCGCCGCGGATCGCCGCGCGTTCCAGCTCGCCAGCGGTGACGATTACGAATTGTGTTTCACCGCGCCGGATGCGATTGCAACCGGATTGCTGCGCGATCTGGCGGATAGCGGTTGCGCGGCGATGCGCATCGGCCGCATCGTTGCCGGCGCGGACGTGCAGGTGCGCGATGCCAACGGCAGTCCGCTGGCGCTGCCGCGCTCGGGCTGGGAGCATTTCGCATGAGCCTGGATGCGTCGCAACGGGGCGCGTTGCTGCGCCATCCATTCGGCTGGATCGCCTGCGGTTTCGGTTCGGGCTTGAGCCCGGTTGCGCCCGGCACCGCCGGATCGCTCGTCGCGCTGTTGCCGTGGCTGGCGTTGCGCGAATTGCCCTGGCCCTGGTATCTCGCGGCGCTCGCGCTCGCGTTTGCACTGGGCGTGTGGGCCTGCGATTGGGCCGCGCGAATCCTGAAGATTGCCGATCCTGGCGCGGTGGTCTGGGACGAATTCGTCGGCCAGTGGATTGCGCTGGCGCCACTGATAATCTGGCTACATTCGTTGTGGTGGATTCTTGCCGGCTTCATTTTTTTCCGCCTCTTCGACATCGCCAAACCGTGGCCGGTGTCGTGGGCCGATCGCAAGATTGCCGGTGGCTTCGGCGTGATGCTCGATGATGTCATCGCCGGAATCTACGCGGCGCTGGCATTGCTGCTGCTGCAGCGATTGCTGTAATCGCGTCGAACTTCACGCCATCGGCACGGTCGAAGCTGCCGTCGCAACGTCTTGCCGTGCCGCGTCCGGTGCGAGCGCTCCCAGGAGACCTTTCATGACCGCCGACGAAGTCCGTCAACGCGCGTTTGCCATGCCGATCGAAAATCCGGCCTATCCGCCGGGGCCATATCTGTTCACCAATCGCGAGTACCTGGTGATCACTTACCGCACTGATCCGGATGCGCTGCGCCGCTGCATTCCGGAACCGCTGCAATTCACCCAGCCGCTGGTCAAGTACGAATTCATCAAGATGCCCGATTCCACCGGTTTCGGCGATTACACCGAATCGGGTCAGGTGATACCGGTGAGTTTTCGCGGCGAGCAGGGCGGCTATGTGCGCATGATGTATCTGAACGATCATCCGCCGACCGCCGGTGGACGCGAGTTGTGGGGTTTTCCGAAGAAGATTGCCGAGCCAAGCCTGACCGTGCACAAGGACACGCTGGTCGGCACGCTCAGCTATTCCGGTATCCGCGTGGCCGTCGGCACCATGGGTTACAAGCATCGCGAATTTCCCGAAGCCGATGCCGTGGCGGCGATGCAGGCGCCGAGTTATCTGCTCAAGATCATTCCGCACGTCGATGGCAAGCCGCGCATTTGCGAAATCGTGCGTTACGCCATGCAATGCCGCACATTCAAGGGCGCGTGGAGCGGCCCGGGTGCGCTGGAACTGTTTGCGCATGCGCTGGCGCCGGTGGCCGATCTGCCGGTGCTGGAGGTGAAGTCCGCGCTGCACCTGAAAGCCGATCTGCTGTTGCCGCTGGGTGAAGTCGTGCACGATTACCTTGCGTAAGCGCGCGTATCACAGCAGCGCGTGCACGCGTTCGCGTAACACGGGAAGCAAGTCGCGTTCAAACCACGGATGGCGCTTGATCCAACCCTGGTTGCGCGGACTCGGATGCACCGTCGGAATGAAATCAGGCAGATATTCGCCGAACGCCTGCACCGTTGCGGTGAGCGAACCCTTGCGCCGCTCGCGCAGGAAATATGCCTGCGCGTACTGGCCGATGAGCAAGGTCAGGCGCACGTTCTTCAGCAGCGGGATGAGTTGCGGATGCCAGGTCTTGCGGCATTCGGGTCGTGGCGGATTGTCACCGCCGCGCCCGCGACCGGGGTAGCAAAATCCCATTGGCACGATGGCAATGCGCGCTTCGTCGTAAAAAACGTCGCGATCGACGCCCATCCACGCGCGCAGGCGTTCGCCGCTGGCGTCGTTCCACGGAATGCCGGTGGCGTGGACCTTCGTGCCCGGCGCCTGGCCGACGACGAGAATGCGCGCCGTCGCGCTTGCGCGCAACACGGGATTGGGACCCAGCGGCAGGTGCGCTTCGCAGATCCGACAGGCACGTATGTCGCGCAGCAGCGCGTCGAGCCTGCGGGTCACGGCGGCAGCAGCTTGCCCGGATTGAGTATTCCGTCCGGATCGAACTGCGCCTTGATCCGGCGCATCAGCGCGAGTGCGTTCGGATCGAGCGCATCGACGAGGAAATCGCGCTTGGCCAGGCCAATGCCGTGTTCGCCGGAGAGCGTACCGCCGAGCGCGATCACGCTGCGGAAGACTTCCGGCAACGCGGCCTCCGCGCGCGCGTGCTCGGCTGCGTCGCGCGGCAGCAAGTTGACGTGGATGTTGCCGTTGCCGGCGTGGCCGAAATTGACGATGGGAATCGAAAACTTCGCCGCTATTTCACGCAGCCGCGCAATCAGCTCAGGCAGGCGCGACACCGGCACGACCACGTCCTCGTTGATCTTGTCGGGCGAAATGCTGCGCAGAGCCGGCGACAAGGCGCGGCGCGCGGCCCACAAGGTTTCGGCTTCGCTTGCGTTTTTTGCGGTGCGAATATCCAGCAAGCCCACGCCACGCGCGGCGGAGCTAATGGCTTCGATGGCACGCGGCAAATCCGCCGCATCGCCGTCGGCTTCGACGATGAGCAGCGCGCCGGCATTCGGGATCGCATCGCCCGCGTGCGCACGCGCCAGGCGCAGCGCTTCGTCGTCCATGAATTCCAGCGCACAGGGCACGACCGGCTGCGCCATGATGCGAGCGACCGCCGCCGTGGCGGCGGCGACATCGGCGTAGCTCGCGGCGAGCGTGGCCTTTGCGGTTGGCTTCGAGGTGAGCTTGAGTGTCGCCTCCGTGATGACGGCGAGCGTGCCTTCGGCGCCGATCAAAAGTCGCGTCAGGTCGTAGCCGACCGCGCCCTTGGTCGTGTTCACGCCGCAGCGGAACTCCTCGCCGGCGCCAGTCACCGCGCGCAGTCCGAGCGTGTTCTCGCGACAACTGCCGTACTTCACCGCGCGCGGGCCGGCCGCGTTGCAGGCGAGGTTGCCACCGATCGTGCAATACGGGCTCGAAGTTGGATCCGGTGGCCAGAAGAAGCCGTGCGCGGCGAGCGCGGTTTGCAGGTCGCCATTGAGCACGCCGGGCTCGACTATTGCGAGGCGATTATCGGCATCGATTTTCACGATGCGATTCATGCGTTCGAACGAGACCACTACGCCGCCGTCGACCGGCACGGTCGCGCCCGTGGTGTTGGTGCCGCGGCCGCGCGCAACGAGCGATATGCGCGGCGCGCGGCAGGCGCGCACCAGCGCTGCGACTTGCGTGTGTTCGGTTGGAAAGACGACCGCATCGGGTTGCGCCTGTCGGCGCGAATTGTCGTAGCCGTAGGCCAGACACTCGGCGGGATCGGTGACCAGCGCGTCGCCGAAAATCCCCCGCAGTTCGCCAGTGAAGGAATTGGAAAGCAGCATGCCGCCAGTTTACGCCGGCGGCAGGCAATCCTCAGCCGTCAGCGCGCTTTCGCTTGCGCAGTCCGAGCAGGGCAAGCAGGCCACCGAGCAGAGCCAACGCCCATGTCGATAGCGCCGGCGTGGGCACGGTCGCGGCGGCAACCGCACCCGCACCCGCGGCGGCTTCCACCGCACCGACGTCGAGCGAACCGTTGACCACGCGCGCAAAACCCGTGCCGCGCTGGTCGGTGGTCACGCCGGCAGGAATCAATGCAACGCTGCCCGCGCCCAGCGCCGGGCTGCCGGTATTGGGCTTCATGGTCAGCGTCGGCCCGCCATTGTTGCCCAGCGCGCCGAGGCCCGGCGCATCGCTGAACACGTTGCCATTGCCGCTGTAAGTGCTTTGCAACGCAGTGCCCAGAAGGTTGAATTGGGCAATGACATTCGAGCTTGCGTACACGCCCATGTCGGCTTGCGTGCCGGTGTTGCCGGTCAGGATGGTATTCACCAGAGCAAGACTTGCAACGTTCTCGGCGCCAACCAGGATGCCGCCGGCGGCGACATTCGAGGACGTGGACGTCGTGTTGCCGGAGATCGTGCTGTTGTAGATTGCGGCCGGCCCATACGCCACCGAGGCGCCGCCAGCCAGATAATCGATGCCGTAGGCGCCGTTGCCGGTAATCGTCGAGTTGATCACCGTCAGCTGGCTGCCCCATGCATACACGCCGCCGGCCAGATACTTGTCGGGGCCAGATGCGCTGTTGCCCGAAATCGTCGAATCGGTGATGGTGACGTCGGATCCGTTGGTGATGTAAATGCCGCCGGCGGCGTAATTGCCGCTGGCCGCCAGGCTGTTGCCCGAGATGGTGGACTGGGTGATGTCGACCGTGCTGGCGCTGATGTACACGCCGCCGGCGTGGACGTTCGACGTGTTGTTGCTGACGGTCACGCGGTTCAGGCTCACCGTCGGGCCATTCGCGGCAGGGCGGGGAGCGTTGGCGGATGTGCTGTGCGCAGGTCTCACTGGAGGGCCCGACGGCGTGCCAATCGACAAGCCCGCGCCCGGCGGACCGTAGTTGCCGCCAGTCAGGGTCAGGTCGGACAGGTTCACCGTCGAAACGGTGTTGGCGTTGTTGACGATGCTCATCACGCGGCTGTTCGGCGCTGCGGTGATCGTCTGCCCGCCACCGTTCAGGGTCACGCTGCTGTTGATCAGCAATTGACCACTGGTCAAGGCGACGCTGGTGATGTTGGAAGCGAAGGTGATCGTATCCGCACCGCTGCCCGCGGCGCAGTTGCCTTGCACAGAATCCGTGTTCGCGGACTCGATCGCCTGGCGCAACGTGCAGGTGCCGGAACCACCACTGTCGCCGGCCGTGTTCACGGTGATGCTGGCGGCGTGCGCTCCGCCGGTGGCCAGGGCGAGGATCACGGCCTGGGTCAAGGGAAGCAGGTGCTTGGATTCCACGGCGAACCCCGTCTTGAAAAGATCGCTGCGAGTTTACTCCGATCGCTTCGGAAATGTGAAGGCGCTCACATTCCTGCCGGCCGCAGCGAGTTCAGTCGGTGTAGTCGAACACCTTGACGACCTTGTCGACGCCGGCGGTATTGCGCGCCACGTCGGTCGCCGCGTCGGCCTCGGCGTGCTTGACCAGGCCCATCAGGTAAACCACGCCGTGCGAGGTGGTGACATTGATGCGGGTGGGGTCGAAACCGGGCAGGCTGGTGATGTCGAGCAGGCCGGTCTTCACGCGCGCAGTCGTCGTCTCGTCCCCGCGCCGGCGCCAGAAGCCTTGCGGCTGGTCCGTCACCTGGATCTCGTCGACCAGGCGGATGACGCCGTCAAA
>JAFEFD010000469.1 GCA_018240765.1 Pseudomonadota bacterium
GGTCGCACGACCGGCTCGACGAGCTGCGCGAGCAGGCGGAAGTTGGAATCGTACTGGGCGCTCGGGAAGAAGCTGAGTATGCAATAGCCGAAGATTGCAACCAGTTCGATCAGCACGATCCAGTCCAGCGTGTCGACTGCCGCGCGCAGCAGCAAACCGCCGACGCTCAAACCCGCACCAAACATCGCGGCGAACACGAACAGTTCGATCAATGCGAGCAACCAGGCGATCAGCAGCGAGGAAAACTCGAATCGCCGCCAGCGCGGGACAAGGTTGCGCAACGGCATGATCGCCGGGTTGGTGAACAGGTATACAAATCGGCAGACCGGCTGGTTGAACGGCGCGCCGATGGCGATCAGCAGCAGGCGCAGCAGGAACATGACGATGAAAAAGCCGAAGATCGTCTGGATCAGGAACACGCCGGCGTTCTGCAGGTAGGGCATGTCAGCGATCCAGTTCGGCGGACAACTCGCCGCCGCGTTTCGTCGCCGCCGCGACGGCGCGCGCGACAATATCGCTGAATCCGCTCGCGGCAAAACTGTCGAGCGCTGCCTGGGTGGTGCCGTTCGGCGAGGTCACGCGGCGGCGCAGTTCGGCCGGCGCCGCGCCATCTTCGCGCAGCATGCGTCCGGCGCCGAGGCAGGTTTGCGTGGCGAGTTCGCGCGCGGCATCGCGCGGCAGGCCCTGCGTCACGGCGGCCTCGATCAACGCTTCGGTGAGCAGGAAGAAATACGCCGGTCCCGAACCCGACAGCGCGGTGATGGTATCCATCTGCGCTTCATCGGCGATCCATTCGACGACTCCGGCGGCGGAAAGTATATTTTGTGCCATGGCGCGTTGCGCCGGCGTGCAGACGGCGTTCGCGCACGCGCCGGTCGCGCCGGCACCGATCAACGCCGGCGTGTTCGGCATGCAGCGCACGATCGGCAGGTTGCCACCCAGCCACGTGTCGAGCTGATCGATGCGAATGCCGGCGGCGATGGAGAGGATCAGCGGCCTGCGCGCCTGCGCGACATCGCGCAATCCCGCACCCACGGTCTTCATCACCTGCGGTTTGACCGCGAGTACCAGCGCATCAGCGTTGTGCGCGGCATCGGCGTTGTCGGCGTGCGTGGCGACGGAAAGGTCCTGCGCCAACGCGGCGCGCACGTTCGCATTGGGTTCGGCGACGGAAATGGCCTGTGGCGGCGTGCCATTGCGGATCAATCCGCCGATCAGGCTGCGTGCCATGTTGCCGCCGCCGATGAAGGCGATGGCGGGGGAGGGGATTCGGGAGGCGGGATTCGCGGACATGCGGCTAGGATACCAAGCCGCATGTCCGCAACGGAAAAAGACGCCGCGTTCCGTCCGTGGAGCGCAGCATCGGCGTGAATCACTTCGGCGCGGTGTAGGTCAGGTCCGCGTTGGAACTGTCGATATGCGAGGACGTTTTCTCGATCGCATCGTTGAGCGATTTGCGGATCGCGGCGGCTTCGGTCTTGCCGTACACGTTTTCCATCATCTTCCACAGCGACGGGTTCGCTTCCATCCCCACGTCCGCCCAGTCCTTGTTCGGCAGCACCACGATGTAATCCGGCGAGCCATCGCCGCCGTAGTTGATTTCGTTGGTCGAGAAATTGCCGGACCAATTGGATTTGTCGGCGCCGGCAGCGATCTTCTTCACCGCGTTGGCGAACGCTTCGTGCGCATCGTGGCCGTTCTTGAGATGGAAATAGACGACGTCGATGAGCGCGGACGGCGGTTGCTTGTCGCTGTCCTTGGGCATGTGGCTCATGTCGGCATGATTGACCATGAAGGCGCTGACCTCTTCCTTCAGGTGCGGGTTGGCCTGCTTGCGCCAGGTGGCATCGCAGGCCTTGCCTTGCGTGTGCATCGTGTCGAAGTCGGCCCAGGTGTAGGGACCGGCCACGTACGAATAGGTGTAGACGTTGCCGGTTTCGTGATTCCACGCGACCCAGGAATACTTGAACCCGTGATCGTGCAGGCACTGGTTGTAAGCCTTGACGCCGGCTTCATAGGCGTCCTGTTCGGCGGGTGCCACGGTGTCGGTGAAATCGCGGTAAACATTTGCCTTGCTTGCCTCTGCCGCAAACGCGCCGGAGACGGCCGACAAGGCCAGCGCCGACGCTACGCACGAGATCAGAATTTTCATGAAACCTTCTCCCTGGGTGTTGGTTGACGAGACAACTCGTGATTGCCCGCCATGGGGGCGGGAGCGCAA
>JAFEFD010000046.1 GCA_018240765.1 Pseudomonadota bacterium
GCCCACGCCAGCGCATTCTTGTTCGTCGATTCGCCGTTCTGGGCGAAATCGCCGGTCACCGGAAACTCGATGTCGGGCGTCACGCCCTTGAGCTGGGTGGATGCGCCATCGACGCGGAAGAATTGCTGGATCGTCATCTTCAGTTCGCCGAACGCCGGCTTTTCGTTCGGCGACATCTGGTCGAGGTCGACCAGATTCTGCACCGTGCCCTTGCCGTAGGTCTGCTCGCCGATGATCAGGCCGCGGCCGTAATCCTGGATCGCGCCGGCGAAGATTTCCGACGCCGAGGCCGAATTGCGATTGACCAGCACCGCGAACGGGCCACTCCAGTCCATGGCCTGGTGCGTGTTGCGGCCGACTTCGACACGGCCGTCAGCGTTGCGCACCTGCACGACCGGGCCCTTGCCGACGAACAGGCCGGTCAGGTCGATCGCCTCCGACAGCGAGCCGCCGCCGTTGTTGCGCAGATCCATCAGCACGGCATCGACATGCTGCGCCTTGAGCCCGTCGAGCAGCTTGGCGACATCGCGCGTGGCGCTCTTGTAGTTCTTGTCGCCGCGGCGGCGCGCGTCGAAATCCTCGTAGAAGGTCGGCAGCGTGATCACGCCGATCTTGCGCGTGGCGTCGCCGTCCTTGATGTCGATGACCGAACTCTTGGCCGCCTGTTCCTCGATGCTGACCTTCTTGCGCACCAGCGCGATCGTTTCGTGCTTGCCGTCGGGGCCCGCATCGACGGGCAGCACTTCCAGGCGCACCGTGGTGTCCTTCGGGCCACGGATCAGGTCCACGACATCGTCCAGGCGCCAGCCGACAACGTCGGTGATCGCGCCATTCGCGCCCTGGCCGACGCCGACGATGCGGTCGCCGGCCTTGACCTTGCCCGACATGGCTGCCGGGCCGCCCGGCACGATCTCGCGGATCGCGGTGTAGTCGTCGTCGCGCTGCAGCACCGCGCCGATGCCTTCGAGCGACAATTTCATGGCGATGTCGAAATTCTCGCTGGCGCGTGGGCCCAGGTAATTCGTGTGCGGATCGATCGACAGCGCGTACGCGTTCATGAAGGTCTGGAACACGTCTTCCGAATCGATCTGGCGGATGCGATCCAGGTAGTTGGCGTAGCGCTTGTCCAGGGTCTGGCGGATCTTCGCGTCGTCCTGGCCGGCCAGTTTCAGGCGCAGCCAGTCGTTTTTCACGCGTTTGCGCCAAAGGTCGTCGAGTTCGGCCGTGGTCTTGGGCCACGGCGCCTTGTCGCGCTGGTAAGCGTAGGTTTCGTCCTTTTCGAAATCGAAGCCCTTCTTGAGCAGATCGCGCGCGTATTGCGTGCGCTCGGCCACGCGTTGCTCGTACAAGTTGAAGATCGCGAACGGCACCGACAGGTTTTCGTCGTAGATGTCATCGCCGAGCTTGTCGCGATCCGGCGCGAAGCGATCGATGTCGGATTGCAGGAA
>JAFEFD010000470.1 GCA_018240765.1 Pseudomonadota bacterium
CCGCTGGATCAGCCGATGATCGCGGCCCAGCACTACCTGGATCTCACCGCTGCCCAAGTGCAGGCCGCGTGCGCGAAGTACCTCAAGCCCAAGAACCTGGTGCAGGTCGTGCAGGGGCCTACGCCGAAAAAGCACTGAAAAAAGGGTTGAAAAAGGTTCAGATACCATTGATTCGCAAATCAACGGTATCTGACCCCGCTCATTCCCCGCACTGGAAATAGACGACGTGATCGGGATTCAACGCGATCGTCTGACCCAGGCTGATTGAGCCAGTCTTGCGCAGGTGCACCTCGTCGCGGTGCAGGCGCAATTCGTCGTCGTCGCCAAGCTTGACCCAGGTGCCGTTGGTCGAACGGTCCGAAATCATGAAATAGCCGCGCTTGTATTCGATCATGGCGTGGTTGCGCGACACCCATTCGGCATCCACGCACAAGCTGCTGGCGGCATCGCGGCCCATGGTGAACGGCGGCGACAGGGCATCGAGTTCCAGCACCTGCCCGCGGTAACGCACCGTGAGCTTGACGCCGGTGTTGCCGCCGGCATCCAGACGGATTGCGCGCTGGACCATGGTTACGTTGGAGGTGTCTTCCTGCCACTGCACATCCACGATGTCGATCGGATGCTGCTTGCCGGACACGCGCGCCTGCCCGACCGCACGCGTATGCAGCATGCCGACATTGGTCAACAGGTTGACCGTGCTCGCGGTGGTGATGATCTGTTCGCGCTTGGCCAGGGATGCCATGCGCGCGGCGGTGTTGACCGCGTCGCCATACACGTCGTTTTCCTCGACCAGGGTCTCGCCGTGGTGCAGGCCGATGCGGATGGCGAGTTTGTCGATGGCGAAATTGACGTCGCGGGCGATGCGCTTTTGCATGTCCACCGCGCACAGCAGGCCCTGCATCGGCCCGGGGAAGGTGCACATGATCTCGTCACCGATAGTCTTGATCACGCGGCCGCCATGCCGCGCGGTGACTTCGGACAAGGCGCCAAGGATCGCAGCGACGAGTCGCCGCGCTTCGAGGTCGCCACGGGTCTCGAACAGCTTGGTGCTGCCGCTGACGTCAGCGAACAGTATGGTCAGTGGGATGGTCTGGCTCATCGCTGTACAAGTTTAGGCTATTCCGCCGCCAAGCTCCAAACCGGACGCGTCAGGCCAGCGCCTGCGCTGCTGCGACGATGTCGGCATCGCCCGGCAACACCAGCAACGCAGCGCCGGCCAGAGGCGTGTAGGTATCCACGCCAACCACGCGTTTGAGCGGCTTGGCGCCATGTCCGGCTTCGACAATCGCCGTAATGATGCCCTCGCCCACGCCAGCCGAGCGGCGGCCCTCGTCGACGACCAGGATGCGTCTGCATTCCCCGGCATGGCGCGCGATTGCGGCTTCGTTGAGCGGCTGCAGCCAGCGCAGGTCGACAACGCGCACTTTCCAGCCGCTCTTGACTTCGATTTCGCGTGCCGCGCGCAAGCTCATCGGCACGCCGTTACCGTAGGTGAAGATCACCAGATCCTTCGCAGCAGCCTGGTAGACACGTTCTTCGCCCAACGTCATGGCCTGGTCCGGCGACGGATAGGCGAACTGCCATTGTCCGTCGCCAGCGGCGTACAAATCCTTGGTCATGTACAAGGCGATCGGCTCGAGGAACGCGCAGACACGTCCATCCACCTTCGCCAATGCCATCAAGGTTCGCAGCATCATCGCCGCGTCGTCTCCGCGCGACGGGCAGCCAACGACCAGCCCCGGGATGTCACGTAGCGCGGTAATCGAATTGTCGTTGTGGAAATGCCCGCCAAAGCCCTTCTGGTAGCCGAGCGAAGCAATGCGCATCACCATCGGGTTGCGGTACTGGCCGTTGCTGAAGAACTGCAACGACGCCGCCTCGCCGCGAATCTGGTCGCAGGCATTGTGGAAATACGCCAGATACTGGATCTCGGGCATGGGCAGCATGCCCATGTTGGCGAAACCCTGTGCGAGACCAAGGATGATGGTCTCGTCGAGCAGGGTGTTGAACACGCGCGTGCCCTTGAACGCCTTCTGCAGGCCCTTGGTGACCGTGTAGACGCCGCCCTTTTGCGCCACGTCCTCGCCGAACAGCAGGGCTTCGGGATATTTGCAGAAAATATCGTGCAGGGCCTGGTTGATCTGGATCGCCAGATGCCGCGGCGGCAATTTTTCCGGCAGCTTGTCCGCGCCGCCGAATACCGCCAGGCGCTTGTCGGCGAAATCGGCGCGGCGCGCTTCCACGTTCACCGGGTCCGGATGATACGGCGCCAATGGCGCGATGACTTCGGCCAGATCCGTGAGCTTGGGCCGCCGATCGGCTTCGGCGGCGGCGGCGAAACACTGTTTGCGGATCGCCTCATAGCGATCGAGCAACTGCTGCTTCGTGTAGACGCCGGCAACCAATGCGATGGCAGCGCTGCGCAACAACGGATCGGTGGCTTCGACCGCCATCAATTCCTCGACGCTGCGCCATTCGATCTCGAAATCCGTGCCGGCGTGGCCCATGATGCGCGTGGTGCGCAGGTGCAGGAACGTCGGCCGTCGTGTCGTGCGGCAGTGATGGATCGCGCGCGCGACGCCTTCGTAACCGGCCGCCAGATCCAGGCCATCGGCATGGAAATAATCCAGGTCGCGGCGTCCACTGAAGTTCGCGCTGACCCAATCCGTCGGCGTTTTCACCGAAATGCCGATGCCGTTGTCCTCGCACACGAACAATACCGGCGCCGGCAGTTTTTGGTAGGCCGTCCACGCCGCCGCATTGAACGCAGTTTGCGCGGTGGCGTGATTCGATGACGCATCGCC
>JAFEFD010000471.1 GCA_018240765.1 Pseudomonadota bacterium
ACGACGCGGCGCGGACCGCGCGGCGCCTACCTGCATCGCGACGCGGTCAACGGCGTGTTGCGCGCGCGGCGCGGCGCGCGCCTGACCGCGATCACGTCCGGCGGCGCGATTCCCGACACCGCCGATTACGAAGTCGTGCTCGAACCGCAAGCCCAGCGCGTCGGCACCGTGCACGAGGATTTCGCGGTCGAGTCCATCGCCGGCGACATCTTCCAGCTCGGCAACACGGCTTATCGCATCCTGCGCGTGGAGCGCGGCAAGGTGCGCGTCGAAGATGCGCAAGGCGCACCGCCGACTATTCCATTCTGGCTCGGCGAAGCGCCGGGACGCACGGATGAACTCTCGTTCGCGGTGTCACGGTTGCGCACGGAAATCTCCGAGCGCTTCAATGCTGACGCGAATTCGGCGCCAGCGTGGCTGCACGACCATATCGGACTCTCCGCCAGCGCGGCGCAACAGATCGCCGATTATCTCGGCGGCGCCAAGGCAGCATTCGGCATGCTGCCGACTCAAACCGAGCTGGCGATGGAGCGCTTCTTCGACGAATCCGGTGGCACCCAACTCGTCATCCACACGCCGTTCGGCAGCCGTATCAACCGTGCCTGGGGCCTGGCGCTGCGCAAACGCTTCTGCCGCACCTTCAACTTCGAGTTGCAGGCGGCGGCGACCGAGGACGCGATCATCCTGTCGCTGTCGACCAGCCACAGCTTTCCGCTCGAGGACGTCACCCGCTTCCTGCACTCGAACAGCGTGCGCCACGTATTGATCCAGGCCTTGCTCGACGCGCCCATGTTCGGCGTGCGCTGGCGCTGGAATGCAGTTACGTCGCTCGCCCTGCCGCGCTTCGCCGGTGGATCGAAAGTGCCGCCGCAGTTGCAGCGGATGAAATCGGAGGATTTGCTTGCCGCCGTTTTTCCCGACCAGGTCGCGTGCCTGGAGAACATCGTCGGCGAGCGCCAGATTCCCGATCATCCACTGGTCGCGCAAACCCTGCATGATTGCCTGCACGCGGCGATGGATATCGAAGGCCTTGAAGCGCTGCTGCGACGCATCGAAAGCGGCGAAGTCCGCTTCGTTTGTCGCGACCTGACCGCACCCTCGCCGCTCGCCGCCGAAGTGCTGACCGCGCGGCCTTATGCCTTCCTCGATGATGCGCCGCTGGAAGAACGCCGTACGCAGGCGGTGATGTCGCGGCGCTGGGGCGATATCGAATCGACCGGGGATTTCGGCCGGCTCGATCCGGATGCGATAGCCGCCGTGCGCGAGGAAGCCTGGCCGCAGGCACGAACGGCGGATGAATTGCACGAAGCATTGATGGGACTGGGCTTCCTGACCGACGCAGAGTTGCGCGCGAATAGCACGTGGCCGGGTCTGTTCGATGAATTGATCGCGCAGCGGCGTGCGACGCGTCTGTCGGATTTGATCATCCTTGCCGAGCGCCTGCCGCAATTTGCGGCAATCTTTCCAGACGCATCGATCGATCCACCGATCATCGCTCCCGCCGAATTCACCGAACACGAATGGACGCGCGAATCTGCCCTGGCCGACCTCGTGCGTGCGCGCTTGACCGGACTTGGTCCTTTGCGCGCCGAACAGATCGCGCTAACGCTGCATCTTCCACAAAGTGACATCGATACCGCCCTGCTCGCGCTGGAACGCGAAGGCACCGTGATGCAGGGCCGCTTCACGACCGGTCTGGATGCCATCGAATGGTGTGATCGGCATTTGCTCGCGCGCATCCATCGCTACACCGTGCAGCGCCTGCGCCGCGAGATCGAGCCGGTCGAGCCGCGCGACTTCATGCGTTTCATGTTCGAGTGGCAGAAAGTCGCGCCTGGCGCGCGCGGCGAAGGCCCGGACGCCCTCGCCGCCGTGCTCGCGCAACTGGAAGGCTTCGAAGCGCCGGCGGCGGCGTGGGAAGCGGAGATCCTGCCCGCGCGCATCGCCGGTTACGAGATTTCCTGGCTCGATGATCTGTGCACGGCGGGTCGCATCGTGTGGTCGCGGTTGCGCCCACGTGCGCCAAGCGGCGCCGAGCACGGCAGCGGGCCCGTGCGCGCGACGCCTATTGTGCTGCTGCAACGGCGCAATCTGAAGCTCTGGAATTCGCTTTCCACGACAGCGGACGAAACGACACCGGCACTATCGTCGCGCGCGCAAACGGTCGCCGATTTTCTGCGCGCGCACGGCGCTTCGTTTTTCGATGAACTGCTGGCTGGCACGAAACTGCTGCACATCGAACTGGAGGAAGCACTGGCCGAACTCGTTGCCGCGGGACTGATCAACTCCGACAGCTTCGCCGGCCTGCGCGCGTTGCTGGTGCCGCAATCCAAACGCCCGTCCCCGAGCCGGCGCCGCGGTCGCCGCACTGCCCTGCTCGGCATCGCCGATGCCGGACGCTGGTCGCCGCTGCGACGCGGACCCGTGCCGGGCGATACTGCGAATCCGCGAAATGCAAATGTGGAAAATGTCGAATACGTCGCGCGCATCCTGCTGCGCCGCTACGGCGTGATCTGCTGGCGGCTGCTCGCGCGCGAGGCGGCGTGGCTGCCGCCGTGGCGCGAACTGTTGCGTGTGTACCAGCGCATGGAGGCGCGCGGCGAAGTTCGCGGCGGCCGCTTCATCGCCGGTCTCTCCGGCGAGCAATTCGCCCTGCCCGAAGCGATTGCGCCGCTGCGCGCCGCACGTCAACGTCCGCCTGACGGAACGATTATTGCAGTCTGCGGCGCCGATCCGCTGAACCTCATCGGTGCCATCCTCGCCGGCGAAAAAGTGCCGGCGTTGACCGGGTCGCGCATCCTCTATCGCGACGGCCTGCCCATCGCGAGCCTGGTATCCGGTACCTTCAACGCGCTCGAAGCGATGGATGCCGCCGCAGAATGGAAGGCCAAATCCTTCCTGCTCCGAAGCGGCGAGCG
>JAFEFD010000472.1 GCA_018240765.1 Pseudomonadota bacterium
CACGACGCCGCCACCGGCGCGGTCGCCCCGCCGATCCATCTGTCGACGACGTTCGCGCACGGACCCGCCGCCGAGCGCATCGCCGGCTACGAATACCAGCGCGAAGGTAATCCGACCCAGGATCGCCTGGAAACCGCGCTCGCCGCGCTGGAAGGCGGTGCCGCAGCCTTGGCGTGTTCTTCCGGAATGGCGTCGATCACTGCCATGCTCGAAGCACTGCCGAATGGCGCGCGTATCCTGATCCCCGACGATTGCTACACGGGCCTGCGCCTGCTCGCGCAGGACTTCCTTGCGCGGCGCGGCATTGTTGCGGTCGCCGTGGATATGGGCGATCTCGCCGCCGTGCGCGCGGCCAGCGCCGACGGCATCACGCTGATCTGGGCCGAAACGCCATCAAATCCGTTGCTGAAGATCGCCGAAATCGCATCGCTCGCGCAGATCGCGCATGCACACGGGGCGTTGCTGGTCTGCGACAACACCTTCGCCACGCCCATTCTGCAGCAGCCGCTGTCGCTTGGCGCCGACGTCGTCATGCACTCGACCACGAAATACTTCGGCGGCCACAGCGACGTACTCGGCGGTGCGCTGGTCTTCGCGCGGCGCGACGCGCTGCACGAACGCGTCGGGCACTATCGGCACATCACCGGCGCGATCGCCTCGCCGTTCAGCGCATGGCTGACCTTGCGCGGCTGCCGCTCGCTGCCTGCACGCATGGCATGGCATTGTCGCAACGCGCGCACCGTCGCCGAGTTCCTCGCTGCGCATCCGCGCGTGCAATGCGTGAACTGGCCAGGACTTCCCGAACATCCAAACCATGCCGTCGCCGCAAAGCAGATGCGCGACTTCGGCGGCATGCTCAGCATCCAGATCCGCGGCGGCCGCGAGGCGGCACTTGCCGTGGCGTCGAAGGTGAAACTGTTCACGAATGCGACTTCGCTGGGCGGCTGCGAGTCGCTGCTCGAACACCGCGCCTCGGTCGAAGGCGAACATCCGACCTCGCCGCAAAACCTGTTGCGGATTTCCGTCGGACTGGAACATCCCGACGATCTGGTCGCGGATCTGGCCCAGGCGCTGGGCTGA
>JAFEFD010000473.1 GCA_018240765.1 Pseudomonadota bacterium
CTTTCTCGCCGGCCTGCCGTTCGCGCCGACGCGCGCGCAACAGCGCGTGGCGGCCGAGGTTGCGCGCGACCTGGCGAGACCCGCACCGATGCTGCGACTGGTGCAGGGCGACGTCGGCTCGGGCAAGACCGTCGTCGCTGCGCTCGCCGCGCTGGCAGCGGTCGAGTCGGGCGCACAGGCCGCGCTGATGGCGCCGACTGAATTGTTGGCGGAACAGCACTACCGGAATTTTCGCAGATGGATGGAGCCGCTCGGTATCGAGGTCGTCTGGCTCGCCGGAAAATTGAAAGGCAAGGCGCGCACTGCGGCGCTGGCGCAAATTGCCGGCAATGATGAAGCACGTCGTGCGCAGATCGCCATCGGCACGCACGCGCTGATGCAGGAAGGCGTCGCGTTCCGCGAGCTTGCGCTCGTCATCATCGACGAGCAGCATCGTTTCGGAGTGCATCAACGGCTTGCTCTGAGGGAGAAGGGTCGCGTGGCGGATAACGTCCCGCACCAGCTCGTGCTAACGGCCACACCGATCCCGCGCACGCTCGCGATGACGGCGTATGCCGATCTCGATGTCTCGGTGATCGACGAACTGCCACCGGGACGCACGCCGGTCAACACCGTCGCCATCGCCAATTCGCGTCGCGCCGACGTGATCGAACGCATTCGCGCCGCCTGCGCCGGCGGGCGGCAGGCGTATTGGGTGTGCACGATCATCGAGGAATCCGATCTTCTACAAGCCCAAGCTGCCGAAGCCGTGCACGGGGAATTGACCGCCGCGTTGCCCGGGCTTTCCATCGGCCTTGTGCATGGGCGTCTGAAACCTGCGCAAAAGCAGGCGGTGATGGACGCTTTCGCAGCCGGCCAGATCGCATTGCTTGTTGCGACGACGGTAATCGAAGTCGGTGTCGACGTGCCGAACGCGAGTCTGATGATCGTCGAGAATGCCGAACGCCTGGGCCTTGCGCAGCTGCACCAGTTGCGCGGCCGCGTTGGCCGCGGCAGCGTGGAATCCAGTTGTGTACTTCTATACCAGTCGCCGTTGTCGGCGATGGCGCGGCAGCGCCTGGACGTGCTGCGCGAAACCGGCGACGGTTTCCGCATTGCCGAGAAAGACCTCGAACTGCGCGGCCCCGGCGAAGTGCTCGGCACGCGCCAGACCGGCCAGATGATCCTGCGCATCGCCGATCTTGCGCGCGATGCGCACCTCTTGCCCGCTGTGCAGCGCGCTGGCGCGGCGCTGCTCGAAAAGCATCCGAAACTTGCCGATCGATTGATCGAACGCTGGATCGGCGTGGGTACGCGCTATGCTGGAGCCTGACACGGAACCTGGATACATGGGAAAGCAGAAAATCCTGATCGACACCGACCCCGGCGTGGACGACGCACTGGCGATTTTGATGGCGCACCGTCACGCCGACGTCGTCGGGCTGACGATCGCCGCGGGCAACGTGGGCCTGGCGCACACGACGGCGAATGCATTGAAACTGGTGGAAACCATCGGTGCGGCGACGCCGGTATTTGCCGGCTGCGCGACGCCGCTCGTGCATGCGGCGGAAGATGCTGCGTTCGTGCACGGACTCGACGGCTTTGGCGATACCGGTCATGCGCCGAGCGCGCGGCGCGCGGAACGCGAGCCGGCGGCGCAGGCGATCCTGCGCCTGTCGCGCGAGCATGCGAACAAGCTCGTGATCGTGGCGATGGCGCCATTGACGAATCTTGCGCTCGCGTTGCGACTGGATCCGGAACTGCCGTCGCGCGTGGCGC
>JAFEFD010000474.1 GCA_018240765.1 Pseudomonadota bacterium
CAGCGCCTGCCGGATGACACGTATCTGGAACGCCTGAATGTCGACGACAAGGACAAGATCGAATTGCAGGGCCTGAGCGATGATGCATCGAAATTGATCGGACTGCTCAATAAATCCGAATTGCTGGCCAATCCGAGCGTACAGGGCACGATCCAGCCTGATCCACGCACCAAGAAGGATCGCTTCAACATCACCCTGGACTTCCGTGCAATCGCCGATGCCCAGGCCGCGGCAGCGAAATCCGCGACGGCAACCAAGGGAGGCGCACATGCGTCTGGCCGCTAACCCTCGCAACGGCCGTTTCCTGGCGATCGTGCTGCTGCTGATTGCGGTCCTGCTCGGCTATCTTTTGCTCGTGCACTGGTGGTTTGTCGCGCCGGATCTGGCCATCGCGAGCCAGGTGCAGGATCTGCGCGAACAGCAGCAGCGTTTCGCCGGAATCGTGGCGCAGCGCCCACTCATCGAAAAGCGCATGGCCGAAGTGCGTGCGTTCGAGCAGGGCAATCAGGCGTTTCTTTCCGATTCCGACGCCAACAGCGCGTTTTCGGACCTGACCCAGCGCCTGAAGCAGGCGATCTCGGCGCGGGTGAAGAACGAAAGCCAGTGCGCGATCGTGAGCAATTCCAATTTCAAGGGTGGAGAGGAAGAACTCTACGAGCGTGTCACCATCCAGGTGCGCATGCGCTGCGCGCTCGAACCATTCGCCGAGATCGTCTATGACCTGGAAAACAGCAATCCTTATCTGTTCGTGGATCAGTTGCTGATCTACCGCCAGCAGGTCGGCTATGTACCGCCAGGTTCCAAGGTGCGCCCGCAGACCGCACTGGACATTCGCTTCAATTTGTCCGGTTACCTGCGCAAGACCGGGAAAAAGGGCGCATGAGCACGCAAGCCGCCAAGTTGCTCAGTGCGATCCTGGCCGGGGTCTGCGGCGTGTTCGTGCTGCTCGCCATCGCGATGCAGCTCGGGTTCGGCCGCGGCTATTCCTGGCTGCGACCCGAAGCCGATTCGACCGGGGTTGCCAGCGTCGCCATCGACCGCACCGCGTTCAAGCTGCCGCCGGAGGCGCAGTTTGCCGACACCACGGCGCGGCCGCTGTTCAATGACGACCGCAAACCGACGCCGGAAACGCCCGATTCGCCCGACGTGCCGCCGCCGCCCCAGGTGCCGCTGAATATCGCCCTGACCGGTATCATCCTCACCCCGCACGTGAGTCTGGCGATGGTGCACGACAAGCTCAAGAACAGGGATTTGGCGCTCAAGGAAGGCATGCCGATGGAAGGCGACCAGGGCGGTTGGACGCTGACCAGGATCAATCCGCGCAGCGCGATTTTCCGCGAAACTTCTGGCGAAGAGGTCGAAGTGGAACTGTCCACCGCTGTTGCCAGTCCAAACCCGGTCGCGCATGCTCCGGGCGGGACGGCACCGTCAGCGCGTCCTGTCGTACCCGGGAAGTTCGTCCCCGGGCAGCCAGATGCCGCACCGGTGCAGAACGAGCAGGCGCAGGCCTTGCAACGGCGCATCGAAGAACGTCGCGCGCAAATGCGCGAGGAAGCCGAGCGCTTGCGCAGGGAAAAAGCCGAGAATAAGCAGCAGTAACCCGTCACGGAGCGTTACACGTGTATTTGAGACCTTCGATCATTTTTGTTTCG
>JAFEFD010000475.1 GCA_018240765.1 Pseudomonadota bacterium
GAACATGTCATCGCAAGCACAAGGCTCCTACTACGTTCCACACGGCACGCACTGGCCGATCCTCGGCTCGTTCGGCCTGTTCTTCACGGTAGGCGGCGCCGCCCTGTGGATGAATGAGTTCGAACCCGGCAAGTGGGTGATGGCGCTCGGCATCGCCTGCATCCTGTCGATGATGTTCGGCTGGTTCCGCACGGTGATCGGCGAATCGCTGGGTGGCATGTACACCAAGCAGGTGGACACCTCGTTCCGCATGGGCATGATGTGGTTCATCTTCTCCGAAGTCATGTTCTTCGCGGCGTTCTTCGGCGCGCTGTTCTATGTGCGCAACTTCTCGATCCCGTGGTACGGCGGCTCCGGCGATGGCGCGCTGACCAACTTCTTCCTGTGGAAGGATTTCGTCGCCGCCTGGCCGACGAACGGACCGGAGCAGGTCGGAGGTATTTTCCAGACCATGCCGGCATGGGGCGTGCCGCTGCTCAACACCCTGATCCTGCTCTCGTCGGGTGTAACCATCACGATTGCCCACCACGCGTTGCGCGCCGGCAACCGCAAGCATCTGCTGATCTGGCTCGGCGCCACGGTCGTGCTCGGCGCACTGTTCCTGAATTTCCAGGCGCACGAGTACATCGAAGCCTACACCAAGCTCAACCTCACCCTGGATACCGGTATCTACGGCTCGACGTTCTTCATGCTGACCGGCTTCCACGGCATGCACGTGACGCTCGGGGCGATCATGCTCAGCGTGATCTGGTTCCGCTGCTTCAAGGGCCATTTCACCAAGGACCATCACTTCGCCTTCGAGGCGGTGGCGTGGTACTGGCACTTCGTCGACGTGGTGTGGTTGGGCCTGTTTATCTTCGTCTACGTGCTGTAAGCGCCTAGCGACCGACGCCGTGCGGATGGATGACGCCGGTCAGGATGCCGACGATCACCAGCAGGATCAGCAGCACCGACAAGCCGATGCGCCAGGTCAGCGCGCGCACCGTGCGGTCGGTGGTGCCCTTGTCGGTCATCATGTAGTACAGACCGGCTCCCAGGTTCCAGAGAATCACGATAAAGAACGCGATGACGAAGAGCGTAGTCCACATGGGCGGGTATTCCGTGGCGAAGCGCGGCGAGTATAACGCCGCGACGCGATGACGACGCGGCGCTGGCGGCGGCCGACCGCGTTCGCATGGATCCTGACGGCATTTGGCGTTGCAGCATTTTGCGCGCTTGGCGCCTGGCAGATCGACCGCGCTGCGCAGAAGCGCCAGCTGTTTGAAGCGTTCGCCGATGCGGCCAATGCGCCGGCGCTGGATTTCGCGCAGGCGCGCGCGGCAGGCGCGGATTCGCAGCGCTATCCGCACCTGCGCGTCAGCGGGCATTTCGTCGCCGATCGCGGCTACTGGCTTGACGAGCAGTTCAACGGCGATCGCGTGGGCGTGCACGCGATCGCCGTGTTCGCGATCGACGGACAATCCGAATGGTTGTTGGTGGATCGTGGTTGGGTGGCGTGGAGCCACGCTGCCGGAGTCGCGCCGGCGGCGCCTGCGCCGCCGGCCGGAGAAATCGTATTGACCGGGTTGTATGCACCGTTTCCGGGCGGTGGATTGCGTCTTGGCGGCAACGCCTTGCCGGGGCAGGCAGCGTGGCCGAAGTTGACCCTGTTCCTCGACGCCAGGGCGATGGCGGCTGATCTCGGGCGCGCCGTGCAGCCGCGCATGCTGCTGCTCGACCCGGAACCGGGGAATGTTTTTGTGCGGGACTGGAAGCCGCAGGTGTTCCCGCCCGAGCGTCACATCGGTTACGCGGTCACCTGGTTCGGCTTCGCGATCGTTGCCCTGATCATCTTCATCGTGGTGCATTGGGTAAAAGTGGAAAAGTGAATCGAATGAACCGCACAACTCGAAATCGTCTGGCGCTGATTGGCATAGCCCTCGTGTTCGCGATCCCGCTGGCCGCCGCATTCCTGCTGCGCTCGGGCGGCTGGGAACCGCAGAAAACCATGCAAAGCGGGATCCTGGTGCATCCGGCGCGCGACGTCGCGACGGCGGCGGTGACGCTTGCCGACGGCAGCCGATACGCATGGCAGGACTCGCAATACCGCTGGACCCTGGTGCTGCTGTCCGGTCCGGACTGCGCGCAAAACTGCCAGGCGCGACTCGACGAAGCCTTGCGCATGCGCATCACGCTCGGCCGCAACGCTGACCGCCTGCGCGTGCTGTATGTCGGCGCACCATTGCCGGATGGTTTCGCCGCAGCACGCACGCCGCTGCAAATCGGACGCGAGGATTCCGGCGCGTTTGCCTTCGCGCGACCGGCTGGCGCCGATGAACTCGCCCTGGCCCTGGTCGATCCGCGCGGACAATTGATGCTGCGCTATGCCGACGGCTATTCCGCGCAGGGCCTGCGCCGCGACATCACCAAGATCCTCTACTGATGGCCATCCTCCGCTTCCCGCTATCCGGAATGCGTCGTCTGGCCTGGGCCGCCGCTGCCTTCGCCCTCGTCGTGATCGTGTTCGGTGCGTTCGTGCGTTTGTCGAACGCGGGTTTGTCGTGCCCGGACTGGCCGACCTGTTACGGCAAGCTGACCTGGCCGGTGCACGCGCACGAGATCGCGCACGCCGACGCGAATTTCCCGCAACGGCCATTCGAGGCCGACAAGGCCTGGCGCGAACAGGTGCATCGCATCCTGGTCGGCGTGCTGAGCCTGCTCACGTTCGCGCTTGCAGCCTGGGCCTGGATTCGCCGGCGCGAGATCGGCCGGCTCGCGCTGGTTCCTTACGCCGCCGCCGGATTCATCTTCTTCCAGGCCGCGCTGGGCATGTGGACGGTGACGTGGAAGCTGTTGCCGCTGGTGGTGACGTCACATCTTGTCGGCGGCATGGCGATGTTCGCGCTGCTTGCCTACACGGCATTGCGCTTGAGTCTGGACGCAAAGGCGCGCGTGGATGCGCCGAGCCTGCGCCGGATGACGATCGCCGGCATCGTGCTCGTTGCCATCCAGATCGCGCTTGGCGGCTGGACCAGCAGCAATTACGCCGCGTTGTCCTGCGGCACGGATTTCCCGACCTGCCTCATGCAATGGTGGCCGGCGATGGATTTCCACCAGGCCTTCATCCTGCTGCGCCACATCGGCGTGGATTACGAAGGCGGCGTGCTCGACGGCCCCGCGCGCGTGGCGATCCAGATGGTGCATCGCATCGGTGCGCTGGTCGTGTTCGCTCACGTGCTTGCGCTCGCGATCCGCACCGCGCGCATCCCGGTACTGCGCGGCTATGGCATCGTCGTGGGCGTGTTGTTGATCACGCAGGTGTGCCTCGGGATAAGCAACGTCATGTTTGCGCTTCCGTTGCCGGTCGCCGCCGCGCACAACCTCGGCGCCGCGCTGTTGCTGTTCGCGCTGCTTGCGCTGGCCGTGCGTTTGCGACCGGTACCACGCTAGACTGCGCACATGCCCGCTATCGCGCACGAATACTGGGAGCTGACCAAGCCGCGCATCGTCGCGTTGCTGGTGTTTTGCGCCGTGATCGGCATGTTCCTCGCCGTGCCCGGCCTGCCGCCGTGGCGCGCGCTGGTGTTCGGCACGCTCGGCATCTGGCTGGCGTCCTCGTCCGCCGCGGCGTTCAACCAGCTCATCGACCGGCGCATCGACAAGGTGATGGTGCGCACCGCGCACCGGCCGCTGGCGACCGGGCACCTGAATTCGATGCAGGTATTCGTGTTCGCGAGCCTGATCGGCGTGCTGTCGATGGTGGTGTTGGTCGTTTTCGTCAATCCGCTCACCGCCGCGCTGACGTTCGCCGGACTGATCGGATACGCGGTGGTCTACACGGCGTTCCTCAAGCGTGCCACGCCGCAGAACATCGTCATCGGCGGCATCGCCGGCGCGGTGCCGCCATTGCTGGGCTGGGCGGCGGTGACCAACGAGGTGCATCCCTTCGCGTTGTTGCTGGTGCTGATCATCTTCGTATGGACGCCGCCGCATTTCTGGGCGCTGGCGATTTTCCGCCGCGACGATTACTCGCGCGCGCAGGTGCCGATGCTGCCGGTGACGCATGGCGTTCAATACACGCGCTGGCACGTACTGTTCTACACCGTGCTGCTCGTCATCGTGACCCTGCTGCCGTATCTGGCCGGCATGAGCGGCTTGTTTTACCTGGGTGGCGCGCTGGTGCTCGGCGCAGGATTCGTCTACTACGCAATCAAGCTGCTCGATCCGCCGGATGAACGCTTCGCCATGCGCGTGTTCAACTATTCCATCGTCTACCTGATGGCACTGTTCGCCTTCATGCTGGTCGACCATTACATTGATTCGACACCGCTGCGGCGCACGGTGATGGATCTGCACCGGATCGGATGACGCGTTACACTGCCGCCCCGACTCGCTCCGGAGCAACGCCATGACCAGCGTCTACGATTTTTCCGCGAAGACCATCGATGGCGACGAGCAGAAACTGTCCGCCTACAAGGGCAAGATGATGTTGGTGGTGAACGTCGCCAGCAAGTGCGGCTTCACACCGCAGTACGCGGGACTCGAAGCGCTGTACGAGAAGTTCAAGGACAAGGGCGTGGTCGTGCTCGGTTTCCCGTGCGACCAGTTCGGCCATCAGGAGCCGGGCGATGAGGCCGAGATCAAGAACTTCTGCGCGCTCACCTATGACGTGAAGTTCCCGATGTTCGCCAAGGTCGAGGTCAATGGCGCGAACACGCATCCTCTGTACAAGTACCTGAAGTCGCAGGCCAAGGGCCTGCTCGGCAGCGAGTCGATCAAGTGGAATTTCACCAAATTCCTGGTCGATGCCGACGGCAAGGTGGTGACACGCTACGCACCCACTGATACGCCGGAAAAAATCGAGAAAGACATCGCGACGGCGTTGTGACTTCATGTTCGATCTGAAACGCACGCCGTTCCACGAACGCACGTCGAAACTCAGCCTGCCGCAGAACTGGCGGCGCTGGGCCGGCTACATCGTCGTGGGTTCGTACGATCTCGTGCTCGATCGCGAGTACTGGGCCATCCGCGACGCTGCTGCACTCATCGACATCACGCCGCTGATGAAATACATCATAGAAGGCCCCGATGCGGCAATACTGCTGCACCGGATGACGCCGCGCGACGTGCTGAAGATGGCCGTCGGCCAGGTGTTCTACACCGGCTGGTGCGACGACGACG
>JAFEFD010000476.1 GCA_018240765.1 Pseudomonadota bacterium
CGCGAATCGCGCCAGCACCACGTCGGCCTCGACGAATTCGCCGGACTTTGCGCCGACGAATTCGATCGTCGCCGCGTGCGGGGCTTTCAGGCTCAGCTCCATTTTCATTGCTTCCATGACCAGCAGTTCCTGGCCTTGCTCGACCTTGTCCCCGATCTTGACTTTAACCAGGACGATGCGGCCTGGCATCGGTGCGCGCACGCTATCGGCATGCGTTTTTTCGCTGGCAACGAAAGCGAAAACGGGTTCACTCACGAACGTGCGCCGGCGCGTGCCATCGTGGACGACGATGCGGTCGCCGTGGATGCTTGACGCGAAGCGATGTGACACGCCATCGAAGCGCGCACTCAAATTGCCGCGATCAATGCGTGCGCCAGCGACAGTGCATTTGGTTTCGCCTGTCGCGAGTACGTAATCGCCCGCTGCGCCGAACGCAGAGATTTCGTGCTGATCGAGTTTGACGATGCGCCTGCCGGGATGGCCAAGCCGAAACGCATCGGCGCGTGCCCACGGCGAGTGCGGATCGGACGAAGCGCTCGCCGCGTTGCGCGTCTGCACTTCCTCGTGGAGCAGCCACGCGGTTGCTGCAGCGAACAGGACGATTGGATCAGCGTCTTTTTCCGCGTCGATGAATTCGCCAAGATTGCGGTCGAGATAGCCGGTGTCGATGCGTCCTTCGACCACGCACCGGTGGCGCACGAGGCGTTCGAGGAATTCGATGTTGGACTTCGGCCCGATCACGTCGCATTGCGCCAGCGCCTCGCGCATGCGCGTGAGCGCGTCCGCGCGCGTACGATCCCACACGATCAGCTTGGCGATCATCGGGTCGTAGAAAATCGTCACCGCGTCGCCTTCGATCACGCCCGAGTCGATGCGAACATGTGCATCGGGTTTGGGCAGATGCAGGCGCTGCAATTTACCCGAACCCGGCAGGAATCCGGCCTGCGGGTCTTCCGCGTACAGGCGCAGCTCAATCGCGTGGCCGTCCTGCGGCACGGACTTGTTGCGAATCAGCGAGGCGGGCAGGGCTTCCCCGGCGGCGACGCGCAGTTGCAGCTCGACGAGGTCGAGGTGCAGCGTCATTTCCGTCACCGGATGCTCGACCTGCAGCCGCGTATTGATCTCCATGAAGTAAAAATCGCCGGAAGGTCCGACGATGAATTCCACCGTGCCAGCGTTGACGTAACCGAGCGCGCGTCCGGCGGCGATGGCCGCGTCGCCCATTTTCGTGCGCAGTTCCGGAGTGAGGAAGGGCGAGGGCGTCTCTTCCAATACCTTCTGATAGCGCCGTTGCGCGGAGCATTCGCGTTCGTTCAAATGCACGATGTTGCCGTGCGTGTCGCCGTAGATCTGGAACTCGATGTGGCGCGGCGTTTCGATGTAGCGTTCGAGCAGGACGCGGTCGCGGCCGAACGCGTTTTTCGCCTCGCGCTGACACGATTCCAGGTTCGCGGCGAACTCGCCCGCATTGCGCACGATGCGCATGCCCTTGCCGCCGCCGCCGTAAGCGGCCTTTATCAGGAGTGGAAAGCCGATGCGCTGCGCCTCGCGCGCGAGCAGGGCGGAATCCTGATCTTCGCCGGTGTAGCCCGGCACCACCGGCACACCGTGCGCGGCCATCAGGTCCTTGGCGCCGGCTTTCGATCCCATCTTGCGCATCGACTCGGCGGACGGCCCGATGAACGCGATGCCGGCTTTCGCGCAGGCTTCCGCGAAGTCCGCGTTCTCGGACAGGAATCCGTAACCGGGATGGATCGCCTGCGCGCCGGATTTTTTCGCGGCTTCGATGATGGCGTCGCCGCGCAGGTAGCTGTCCTGCGGACGCGGCCCGCCAATTGGATACGCGAAGTCCGCCTGGCGCACGTGCTGCGCGTTCGCATCCGCTTCGGAATACACGGCAACGGTCTGGATGCCCAGACGTCGGCAGGTCCGAATGACGCGGCAGGCGATCTCGCCGCGATTGGCGATGAGGATTTTCTCGAACATGCTCAATCCCTGGCCCAGTTCGGCGGGCGCTTGTCCAGGAATGCGGTCAGGCCTTCCTGACCTTCGGGCGAAACCCGCAGGCGAGCGATCAGAGCGGCGTTTTTCATGTCGGTCTGGCCGCTGTTGCGCTCCAGCGCGCCGCCGAGTTCCAGCGCCAGGTGCTTGGCTTCGCGTTGCGCGTGCGGGCCGCCCTTGGCCAGCCAGTGCAGAACGCGGTCGATGGTTTCATCCAACGCCGAGGCAGCGACGGCTTCATGTACCAGTCCGATGCGTTGCGCATACGCCGTATCGAAGATCTCGCCGGTAACGAACAGGCGCCGCGCCTGGCGCGCGCCGATCGCGGCGACGACATATGGCGAGATCACGGCGGGAACCAATCCGAGTTTTACCTCGGTCAAGCCGAACTTGGCGGTGTCCGCCGCGATGGCGATGTCGCAACAGGCAACCAATCCCACACCACCGCCGTAGGCCGAACCGTTCACGCGCGCCAGCGTCGGTTTGGCCAGCGTGTTGAGCGTGCGCATCAACGCGGCGAGGCGTTCGGAATCGTTGCGGTTTTCGGCCTCGGACGCGCGCGCCATGCCGCGCATCCAGTTCAGGTCCGCACCCGCGGAGAACGTGCTGCCGTTGCCGGTCAGCACGATGAAGCGTACGCCGGAATCGCGGTCTAGCTTGCCCAGCGCTTCGGTCAATTCGGTGACCAGCGCATCGTCGAACGCGTTGTGCACCTGCGGGCGGTCCAGCGCCACGCGGGCAACGCGGTTGGCGATGGCGATGTCGAGCGAGGCTGGCATGCCGTAATCCTGCGGCGACGATGTGTGGATGATAGCGGTTTGGGTACACTTCGCGCATGCCGATATTGCGTTTGTACGTTCGCGTCATCGCGCTGCTGGCCCCGGAAAAGTGGCTGGCGATTGCGTTGGCGATTGCCAATCTCGGGCTCGCCGGGGTGTTTTTCCTCGAGCCATGGCTGTTCGGTCGCGTCGTCGATGCGCTGGCGGCCAAACACGATGCCTGGCGCTACATCGGCTGGTGGGCTGGCGCCGGCTTCGGCGGCGTGGTGGCGAGCGTGTGGGTGTCGTTGTATTCCGATCGTCTCGCACACCGGCGCAGGCTCGCCGCCATCGCCATGTTCTTCGAACATGCCGTCGCGCTGCCGTTGTCGTTCCATGGCCAGCATCACACCGGACGGCTGCTGCGCATCATGCACGGCGGCACCAGCAACCTGTTCAGCCTGTGGCTTGGGTTTTTTCGCGAGCACCTGGCGACCTTGCTCGCGATCGTCGTGATGGTTCCGCTGGCGCTGAAGATGAACTGGAAACTGGCGCTGCTGATGATCGCACTGATGGTCAGTTTTGCGGTGTTCAACTCCATCGCGATGCGGCGCACCCTGAAGGCGCAGGGCGAAGTCGAGGAACTGCATCACGAGATCACCGAGCGCGCCGGCGACGTGTTCGGCAACGTGCTGGTGGTGCAGAGTTTCACGCGCCTGTCCGCCGAGGTCGGCGCGATCCGCGACATGATGAAAAAGGTGCTGAAGGCGCAGTATCCGGTGCTGCGCGGCTGGGCGTGGCTTACCGTGGCCAATCGCGCATCGAGCACGCTCACGGTGGTGGCGATCTTCGCGCTCGGCACGGCGCTCAATGGCAAGGGTGAGGTCAGCGTCGGCGGCATCGTCAGTTTCGTCGGCTTCGCGATGATGCTGATCGGGCGGCTCGAACAATTCGCGAGCTTCATTTCCGGATTGTTCTTCCAGACCCATTCGCTCAGAGATTTCTTTGCCGTGCTGGATACGAAACAGGTGCTGCAGGAGAAACCCGGCGCGCCGGATCTGCCAGTTGTAAGGGGCGATGTCGTGTTCGACAATGTTTCGTTTGGCTACGAAGTCACGCATCCGGCGCTCAAGCATTTGAGCTTCACCGCGAAGGCCGGCAGCACCATCGCCCTGGTCGGCCCGACCGGCGCCGGCAAGACCACCGCGCTGAGCCTGCTGTATCGCGCCTATGATCCGAGCGAAGGCCGCATCACGATCGATGGCATCGACATCCGCGACGTAAGCCTGAACTCGCTGCGCCGGCATATCGCCGTGGTATTCCAGGATCCTGGATTGTTCTACCGTTCCATCGCGGACAATCTGCTGATCGGCAAACCGGATGCGTCGCCGGCTGAACTTGAAGCTGCAGCGCAGGCTGCCGAGGCGCACAACTTCATCATCGTCAAACCGGAAGGCTATTCGACCCTGGTCGCCGAGCGCGGGCGATCGTTGTCCGGTGGCGAGCGCCAGCGTTTGTCGATCGCACGCGCCATGCTCAAGGACGCACCGATCCTGATCCTGGACGAGGCCACCAGTGCGCTGGACAACGCCACCGAGGCGCGCATCCAACTCGCCTTGGGCACTTTGACGAAGCATCGCACCACGTTCGTGATCGCGCATCGGCTGTCCACTGTGCGCAACGCGGATCTGATCCTCGTGCTCCGCGACGGCGAACTGGTCGAGCAAGGGCGTTACTCGGAACTCGTCGCGCGTGGCGGCCTGTTCGCCGAACTCGATGCCTCCGGCCGCTTCGTGCCGGATGCCGAGGATTCGGCCGAAAGCTATGCGGAACCAACCCTGGTTTCCGGCTAGCACAGGACTTGAAAAGTCAAATGCGAACCATTATCATTTGACGGGTATTTTTCGAGGAACCGCACTATGTTGCGCCTTCTCATCGTGTTCAGTTTGCTGATGTTGGGCGTGTCCGCGCTGGCCGCAGACATGCCCGAATTCCAGTTGACGATCCGCAACCAGAGCTTCGAACCGGTGCAGTTGAAGGTGCCGGCGAATACTAAATTCAAGCTGCTGGTCAAGAACACCGACAACACGCCGTCGGAATTCGAAAGCACCGACATGAATCGCGAGAAGATCGTGTTGCCCAACAGCACGATCAATGTGTACATCGGCCCGCTCGACAAGGGCAGTTACAAGTTCTTCGACGATTTCCACCAGGACACCGGCAAGGGTGTCCTGATCGCGGAGTGATGGCATGCTCGGTATTGCCCTGCTGGTGTTTCGCGAGGTGCTGGAAGCCGCGCTGATCGTGACGATCGTGGCGGCGGCCACGCGCGGCGTCGTCGGGCGCGCGCGCTTCATCGGCGGCGGCATCGGACTGGGCGTCGTCGGTGCGATCATCGTGGCTCTGTTCGCCGGCGCCATCGCCGATGCGGTCGGCGGTTCCGGCCAGGAACTGTTCAACGCCTGCGTGCTGCTTGCGGCCGTAATCATGATCGGCTGGCATGTGATCTGGATGTCGAGCCATGGGCGCGAGCTGACGCAGCAGATGCAGTCCGTCGGCCAGTCGGTCAAGGCCGGATCCAGTTCGCTGGCGATGCTGCTGGCGGTGGTCGCGCTCGCGGTACTGCGCGAAGGTTCCGAAATCGTGCTGTTCCTGTACGGCATGGCCGCGGGCGGCGCCGGAAAATCGGATCTGTTCCTCGGCATTCCGGTCGGTATCGCCGGCGGCGTCGCGGTCGGTTTCGCACTCTATTTCGGTTTGCTGCGCATCCCGCTGCGTTATTTCTTCACCGCGACGAACTGGATGCTGATCCTGCTGGCCGCCGGCCTGGCATCGACAGCCGCGCGTTTCCTGATCCAGGCCAACTGGCTGCCGGCCTGGGACAATCAGGTGTGGAACACCTCGGCCCTGCTCGACAATGGTTCGGTCGTCGGCAAGGCAATGCACATCCTGGTCGGCTACGAAGCGCGTCCGGCCGGCATGCAGATCGCATTCTGGCTGGTTACCGCCATCGTCCTTGTGTCCGGCATGCGCTGGATGACGCGAGGACATGTGGCCTCCTCCCGTGCGGCACCGGCTGCGGCGCCGCAGGCGACGGCCTGATCGCGTCACATGCGGAATACGCCGTAGCGACCGGCCTCGATCGGCGCATTCAAAGAAGCCGAAATCGCCAGTCCGAGTACGCGGCGGGTGTCAGCGGGATCGATGATGCCGTCGTCCCACAGCCGGGCGCTGGCGTAGTAGGGATGGCCCTGACGTTCGTATTGCCCACGAATCGGCGCCTTGAACGCCTCTTCATCTTCCTTTGGCCACGATTTTCCTGCGGCTTCAATGCCGTCGCGTTTCACGGTCGCCAGCACCGATGCCGCCTGCTCGCCGCCCATCACGCTGATGCGCGCGTTCGGCCACATCCACAGGAATCGCGCGCCGTAGGCACGGCCGCACATCGCGTAATTGCCCGCGCCGAAGCTGCCGCCGATGACGACCGTGAATTTTGGCACGTGCGAGCAGGCGACGGCGGTGACCATCTTCGCGCCGTCTTTCGCGATGCCGGCCTGTTCGTATTTCTTGCCGACCATGAAGCCGGTGATGTTCTGCAGGAATACCAGCGGCACGTTGCGCTGGTTGCACAGCTCGATGAAATGCGCGCCTTTGAGCGCGCTTTCCGAAAACAGGATGCCGTTGTTCGCGATGATGCCGACCGGGTAGCCGTGGATATGCGCAAATCCGGTGACCAGGGTCTTGCCGTAGCGCGCCTTGAACTCGTGGAATTGCGAGCCGTCGACGATGCGCGCGATCACCTCGCGAATGTCGAACGGGCGGCGCGTATCTTGCGGAATCACGCCATACAGTTCTGTTGCCGCGTACTTCGGTTCCTGGGGGGCGGACAAAGCCAGCGGAATCGCCTTGTTTCGGTTCAGGCTGGCGACGATGTCGCGCGCGATGGACAGCGCATGCGCGTCGTTTTCGGCGAAGTGGTCGGCGACACCGGAGATTGACGTATGCACGTCCGCGCCGCCGAGCGTTTCGGCATCGACGACCTCACCGGTCGCGGCCTTCACCAGCGGCGGGCCGCCGAGGAAAATCGTGCCCTGTTCCTTGACGATGATGGTCTCGTCGCTCATCGCCGGCACGTAGGCGCCGCCGGCAGTGCATGATCCCATCACCACGGCGATCTGTGGGATGCCCAGCGCGGACAGGCGCGCCTGGTTGTAGAAAATGCGGCCGAAATGCTCCTTGTCCGGAAAGACTTCGTCCTGCAGCGGCAGGAAGGCGCCGCCGGAATCCACGAGGTAAATGCAGGGCAGGCGGTTCTCCAGCGCCACTTCCTGCGCGCGCAGGTGCTTTTTCACCGTGATCGGAAAATAGGTGCCGCCTTTCACGGTGGCGTCGTTGGCGACGACGACGACTTCCGTACCGTGCACGCGACCGATGCCGGTGATGATTCCCGCGGCCGGAGCTGCATCGTCGTACATGCCGTGCGCGGCCAGTGGCGATAGCTCAAGGAAGGGCGAACCCGGATCGAGCAGGGCGCGGATGCGTTCGCGCGGGAGCAGCTTGCCGCGGGCCGTGTGCTTTTCGCGGGCCTTGTTGCCGCCACCAAGCGCGCTGCGCGCCAATTGCGTTTTCAGATCCTCGACGGCGGCGCGCAGGGTTGCGGCATTGGCGGCAAATTCGGGCGAGCGGGTATCGAGCTTCGAATCGATGATGGGCATGGCGTGAATCCAATCGGAATCTCCGAAGCATATCGGATGCGGGCGGCGATTTCCGATCCTGGAAACGAAATCGGCCGCTTGCGCGGCCGATCCGTTTGCAGCTTTCCAACCTGCGATCAATGACCGCCGTTGTCGTCCTTCTTCGGCTCTGCGGCGGGATGCTCACCCGTGGCGGCGGCCTTGACGTCAGCGGCGCCCTGCGCGGCAGTCGCGGCGGTTTCCTGCGCGCCGGTGGCGGCGGCCTGACCGGAAGCGGCGGCGCCTTGCGCCGAAGCGGCGGCGCCGCTCATGTCGCCGGACTTGGCCTGTTCGGCGGCCTGCGTGGCCTGGCTGGCGGCCTGCTGCGCGGCAGCGGCGGTTTCCTGCGCCTTCTGCGCGGTCGCGGCGGCGGCTTCCTTCGCCTTGGCAGCAGCGTCCTGCGCTGCCTGTTGGCCGTTGTCGCCACAGGCGGCCAGCGCCAGGGTCAGCGATGCGGCGATGAATGCGTGCTTGAGTTGCATGAAAGTCTCCCTTCAAGAATTTTGGTTGGTTGAGAATGAACGGAAATGCAGCGTCCGCCCACCGATGAAACCGGTTTTCGGGCGTGTCGAGCTTACACCAATTCGATCGCGAGCGCGGTGGCCTCGCCGCCGCCGATGCACAGCGAGGCGACGCCTTTCTTGCCTCCGCGCGCCTTGAGCGCATAGGCGAGCGTCACGACCAGACGCGCGCCGGAGCAGCCGATGGGATGGCCAAGCGCGCAGGCGCCGCCATTGACATTGAGCCTGGCGTGGTCGATGCCCAATTCCTTGATCGGAGCCATCGCAACCACCGCAAAGGCTTCGTTGACCTCGAACAGGTCGACGTCGGCGACTTTCCAGCCGGCCTTTTTCAGCACCTGCTCGATCGCGCCGACCGGCGCCGTGGTGAACCATTCCGGTTCCTGCGACTGCGTGGCGTGGGCGACGATGCGCGCGAGCGGCTTGATGCCCAGCTTCTTCGCGGTGTCCTCGTCGAGCAGCACAGTCGCGGCAGCGCCGTCGGAAATGCTCGATGAACTGGCCGCGGTAACGGTGCCATCTTTCTTGAAGGCCGGCTTCAGGGTCGGAATTTTCGTGACGTCGGACTTGCCAGGTTGTTCATCGGTGGCGTATTCCACGTCGCCTTTCTTGCCGGCGACCTTCACCGATACGATCTCTGCGGCGAACGCGCCAGACGCGATCGCGGCCTGCGCACGCTTGACCGATTCCGTGGCGAAAGCGTCCTGTGCTTCGCGCGTGAATGCGTATTTATCGGCGCATTTTTCGGCGAACACGCCCATCGATTGGCCGTCGTAGGGATTCGTCAATCCATCCCAGGCCATGTGATCGACCAGTTTTGCGTCGCCATAACGCAGGCCCGTGCGTGCGGCGACCATGTGCGGTGCGTTGGTCATTGATTCCATGCCGCCAGCAACGACGACGGTCGCCGAGCCGGCCTTGATAAGGTCGTGACCTAGCATGATCGCCTTCATGCCGGATCCGCAGACCTTGTTGATCGTGGTGCAGCCGCTGGATTTTGGCAAGCCGGCAGCGATCGCCGCCTGGCGCGCGGGCGCCTGGCCGAGGTTGGCCGGCAGCACGCAGCCCATGATGACTTCGGAAACTTCGGCTGGCGCGATGCCGGACTGATCAAGCGCGGCTTTTATCGCGGTCGCACCGAGCACGGTGGTGGGCACGCCGGTGAACTGGCCGAGCATGGAACCGATCGCGGTGCGCTTGGCGCCGGCGATGACGACGGATGAGGACATGGCGAACTCCGCAGCGTGTGGGAACGGTCGATTATAGGGCTGAACCGGTACGAGACTGAACTCGGATCAGCCGAAGTTCTTGTCCAACTGGCGGTGGATTTCATCTTCGATCGCGGGTTTCATCATGCCCAACAAGAAGCCCAGTTCCGCATGTACGCGCAACTCGGTCTTGCCGACGTGGATGCGTCCGTTCACTCCGCTGCGTGAAAAGTGCAGCGTATCGTCGTCCCATTCGCTGGAAATCCCGAATTTCTCGCCGATCGCGCCTGCCGTCTTGTCGACAGCCGCCTTGGCCGCCTTGAGGGATTTGCCGTGCTTGCGGCGGATATCGATGGTCGACATGCGGGGCGCAGACCTGAATGCGGGCGGATGCCGCGCTTTTGCTATGATGCCGCAAATCCCGCAGGCAGGGGAAAGGGCGTGGGGACATCTGCATTCGATCGGGCTGCGGCCGCCAGCGGCAAACGTGGGCTGCTGTGCTACAGTCGCCGGGCCGCCGGTCGCTAAACTTCGCCATGCGTTTGTCATTCCCGAACAACGAACATGCCGATGTGCTTGTCGCCCCCGGCGACACCACCATCGGGTCTGCTGCGGACAATGTGGTCGTACTCGCGACTGCCGGGATTGCCGCCCATCATGCGCGTTTGACAGTGTCGGAACGCAGCATCGTGATCAGTGCCCACACAGCGCAGGCGCGCATCCATGTCAACGCGCGTCCGGTCGTCGAGAAGGCGATCTTGCGTCTGGGCGACGTGGTCAGCCTGGATATGCTCAAGTTCGTGCTCAAGCCCGATCGCGACGACAGCATCAGCGCCGACGTTCCGGGCGGATACGCCACGCCACCGCCGGCGGCACCGGCAGATGCGGCCGACGCAGAGGCACGCATACGCCAACTGCCGGCGCGGGTGGTTCTGCGCGGCGTTTCCGGTGCTTATTTCGGCAAGATCGTGCCGGTGCGCGGGCGCCTCACGATCGGGCGCGGCAGCGATTGCGGGCTGGTCCTCGACGAGCCGGAACTGCCGGCGCATCACGCGGTCGTCGAAAACTCCGGGGACGGAATCTATTTGCGCGCGATCGATTCGGGCAAAGGCACCCAGGTCAACGGCGTGCTGGTGCGCGATGCGGTGTTGCACACCGACGACCAGATTGCGTTCGAGCGCAATCGTTTCGTCCTCGAAGCCCCGAGCCTGCCGACGCGCCGGGACCTGGCGCCGGATGCGCCGGCCGGACAGGCCGTCAACATCACCCAGACCATGCGCGCAATCGAAAAACCCGCAGCGGCGCCTGCCGCGTCGGCCGATGCCGCCAACCGCAACGACATCTGGTGGCTGATCGGCGCCGCGGCGCTGATTGCTGCCGGAATCGCTGTGCTTCTGTACCTCAGATTTTGAGTCGCGCAGCAACGCGCCGCGGTTCATCCGCAGGGCGTGAACGTACGCGCAACCGCGCCAGCATCAATACGATCCAGGTGCACAGGTACAACGCCGGTTCGCGGTGGTCGGCCTTGACCAGCCAGAAGTAGTGCAGCACGCCGAGCAAGGCGATCAGGTACGCCACGCGGTGCAGGCGCTGCCAGTTGCGGCCGAGCCGGCGCATCATCGCCTGGGTCGAGGTCAGGGCCAATGGAATCAGCAGCAGCCATGCCGCGAATCCAACCGTGATGTAAGGCTTCTTCGCAATCTGCTCGAAGATGTCTGCCCAGTAGCCGCCAAGGTCGACGAAAAGATAGATGAGCAGATGCACGCTGACGTAGAAGAATGCGAACAAGCCGAGCATGCGCCGGAAACGGATCAGCTTGTGCCAGCCGGTTAGCTTTCGCAATGGCGTGATCGCAAGCGTGGCGAGCAGCAGGCGCAACGCCCAGTCGCCGCTGCGATGCTCCAGCTGTGCAACCGGGTCGGGCCCCAGTGTGCCGTGCATCGCATCCCAGACCAGATGTGCGAATGGCAGCAGGCACAACGCAAAGACCAGCGGTTTGGTCGCGGCGATGCGGTCGCGAAATAACATCGTCGAAAATGCCGTCGTCAGAAATTCTTGCGCAGGTCCATGCCGGCGTACAGGTGCGCGACCTGTTCGGCGTAGCCATTGAACGGTAACGTTTCGATGCGGTTGCCGAACAGGTTGAATCCCGTGCCGGCGATGCGGCGCTCGGTTTTCTGGCTCCAGCGCGGATGATCCACGGCGGGATTCACGTTGGCGTAGAAACCGTATTCGTCCGCTGCCATGAGGTTCCAGGTTGTGCGCGGCTGGCGTTCGACGAATTCGATCTTCACGATCGACTTGATGCCCTTGAAGCCGTATTTCCACGGCACGACCAGACGCAGCGGCGCGCCGTTCTGGTTCGGCAGTTCGCGACCATACATGCCCACGGCGAGCAGGGTCAGCGAGTGCATGGCCTCGTCGATGCGCAGCCCTTCGCGATACGGCCAGTCGAGTATCGGGTATGCAAGGCCCGGCATCTGCGCGGGGCGTTCGACGGTCGTGAACGCGACGTATTTTGCGGAAGCGAGCGGTTTGAAACGCTTGAGCAGATCAGCGAGCGGGAAGCCGGCCCACGGGATCACCATCGACCATGCCTCGACGCAACGCATGCGGTAGACGCGTTCTTCCAGCGCCTGTCCCTTGAGGATGTCTTCGAGCGTGAAGCGTCCGGTTTTCTCGGCCAGACCCGCGATTTCGACGCTCCACGGATGCGCCACAAAGCGTGCGGAATGGGCGGCGGGGTCAGACTTGTTGGTCCCGAATTCGTAAAAGTTGTTGTAGTGGGTTGCGTCTGCGTAGGTGGTTTGTGCCTCACCATTCGCGTCGTCGACGTGGCTGGCAACAGCCAGGGACTTGTCGGGCAACTTCGCTTCCGGAGCGGCAGCCTGCGGTGCCGCGGCTTCGGAACCGCAGCCGGCGGCCAGTGCGGCTGCACCCAGTCCAAGCAACTGCAATAGCTCGCGCCGCCGCCGGTACACGGGTTCCGGCGTGATGCAGGATTGCGGAAGGTGTGTGGGTTGATCGCGGCGCATCGACATTCCCGATTATGCCGACAAGACCGGCCATTGCGTGGAAAGCTTCCAAAAACGCTGCCGGGCGCTTGACCCGGGCGCACGCTTGCGGCGCTATACTCGAATGCGAGGAAATTCATCGGTATCGTCCGGACGGGGGAAATGAATCTCGCTGGTGGGTTCCGCTTTTCATCCAGCCTGGTAGCCATTCTGGATGCCGGCGACGGGCGGGTTGTGGACGTGAATCCGGCCTTCGAGCGCGAACTGGGCTATAGCCGTGATGCGATGCTCGGGCGCAGCACGCTGGAGATCGATTTCTGGCCGCATCCGCAGACCCGGGCAACGATCTGGGCGCACCTGCGCAGCGAACACCGGGTCTGCGGCGAGCGCGTGGTATTCCGCAACCTTGCCCGCAGCGAATTTGCCGCCAACCTGTACTGCGAATTCTTCGAGCACGAAGGGCGGCGCCTGGTGCTTGCTGTGTTCCAGCGTCTGGAGTCGGCAGCCGCGCAGGACGCTC
>JAFEFD010000477.1 GCA_018240765.1 Pseudomonadota bacterium
TCGGCGCGCTCGGCGAGCAGGGCCATCGCGCGGTGGTCGCGGCAGACGAACGCACCGGCGCCATACGGCAGGTAGCCGAGCTTGTGCGGATCGATCGTGACCGAATCCGTGCCGGCGAGCGCGGCGATGGCGGCGTGCACGGCCGGTGTCGGGAAGCGCGCAAACTCGGCCGTGACTTCCTCGCGCTGGCGCAGGCTGCCGTCCGCATTGCGGAACAGCGTGGCCAGATAGCCGCCCCAGGCCGCGTCGACGTGTACGGCGAAGTCGAGCCCGCGCGCGCGGCTGCGCTCGCGCGCGAGCAGCACGCCATCGATCGGGTCCACGGTGCCGTACTCGGTGCTGCCGAGCACGGCAACCGCCAGCAGCACCGGTTCGCGCCGGCGCGCGCAAGCTTCGAGGATGGCATCGAAGGCGTCGACGTCCAGGCGCATCCCGCGCGTCGGCACTGCGAGCAACTGGTCGCGGCCAAGGCCAAGCAGCTTGACGCCCTTGCTCCACGAATAGTGGGCGGTGGCCGGCGCCAGCACGCGCGGCACGCGCAGGTCCGGATGCGCGGCGAAAAAATCGGTGAGCCCGCGTTGCTCGATGCGCTGAGCTTCCACGGCGACGTTCCAGCGCGCCCGCTGTGTCGTGGATTGCGCCGCGAGCCAGCGCTGCCAGCTTTCGAGCAACCCGATCGCTTCGTCGGCGCGCAGGTTGAATGCGCTCCAGTCGTCCGGTGGCAATTCGAGGTCGGGCACGCGCGCCGCACGCAGGGCGACCGGAAACGCCTTGAGCGACAAGGCCAGGCGCAGGGCCTGGTAGTTGGCCAGCGTGCCGCCGGAAGTCAGGTGGCCGAACGCACAGGCCGGTTGCGCGGGATCGTGCGGATACCCGAGCATGCGCGCGAGTTGCAGGCCGACCTGCACTTCCAGATCGACAGTGACGGGCGCGGCATCCTCGCTGACGTTGTTCGGGTTGTACGGCAACGTCAGTATCTGCGCCGCGAGTCCTGGCAGCAGCAGGTCGGAGGCCATGTGGCCGATGTAGCGCGGGCTGTGGAACGGCACCGACTTTTTCAGCGCGGCCGAAAGCTGGTGCAATTCGCGGCGCATGCGCGCCTCGAACGCGAGGTAATCCGGATGCTGCGCGGCCGCGGTGGGGATAGCCGGTGGATCCTCCGGATGGAAATTGCGCCGCCAGTAGACGTGATCGCGCAAAAACTCCACGACGAGTCTTTCCAACAACGCATCGTTTTCGCCATACGGGCCGAGAAAACACGCGGCAAGCGTGTGCCGATCGTTGCCGGCCGGGGCTGGCTCTACGGGTAGTGTCGAGGCAGGCGCGTGCATGCGCGCAGACTGTCACATGGCCTGCCACGCCGCCTTGATGCAGGTCATTCCTGCGCTGCAGCGAGTTCGCAAATCCCGAGGTCTGGTCAGGACTTCTGCTCGATTGCAATCACGCGCAATTCCTGCGTGCCGACATTGCGCACCGCATGCGGCGGCAAGGGCTGGCCCCACACGACCGCGCCGGGTTCCGGATGCATGCCCGAAGTGCGGCTGTCGAGCAGGACCTTGCCGTCGCGATCGATGCGCACGAAGTCACTCCAACTCAATACATGCAGCACCGCCGTCCAAGCGTGCTCGTGAATCGGCGGCGTCTTGCCGGGCGCCAACCGCGTGTCGAGCAGAACGACGTGATGATCGGGCGCCGCTGCCATCGCATCGAGCGAACCCGGTACAGGCTTGTCGTACTCACTCATCGTGATTTCCTACTCGCAAACATATTCGCCCGCTGGATTTTTCTTGCAGTCGTCCGGCGCGCCGTACTTGTCCCACAACTCGAAAAAGCCCTGCTCCCTCAGGAACGCAGGGAATTGCGGCAATGCGCGCATTGGCTTGCCGCCCCGGCTCCACATCAGCGCAAGGATATCGGTGTTGTCGCCGATGCGCGTCGTGCGCAGCAATTCCAGCGCCCGGCGGGTTTGGTCGAGCAAGGTCAGAACCACTGGAATCTGCCCGGACACCTGCGCATGTGGCTTGGCCAGGTACGCGTCGAGCACGGCTATCGCGCGCGTTTTCGCGGCGACATCGCCGAACATGCCGGCGGCGAGGATCTCCGGGCTGCCGGGCGGCAGCTCGCGCAACAGGTTGCGCGCACCATCGGACCATTGCCGGATCGCTGTCGCCGCATCGCCTCGGTCGAAAGCGATCCAGGCCAGTTCGCGGTCGGCAATCGACAGACCGGTGGTGCGTGCGCGCGTGAGAAACTGTTCTGCATGATCCCGGTCGCCTGCGTAGTAGTACATGATGCCGCGCCAGCGCAACACGTTCGGCATCATCGGATCCACCGTGAGCGCGTGGTCTAGCAAGGCGGTGCCGCGCTTGCCGTAGCCGGTCTCGATCAGAGTCAGGCCGTACCAGAAATTGCTGGTGACATCGTCCGGATCCAGCCGCAGCGCCTGATCGAATTCTTCGCGTTCCTTGAGATGGCCACCCCCCAGCGTGTTATAGGAAATACCCATTGCGGCGTGCGGTTCGGCCAGGGTCGGGTCGAGCGCGAGCGCGGCGCGTGCGTGCTCCAGCACCTGCGCGTGCGTTTGCGCCAGATCGACATCATTGTAGGAGCTCTGCACGACATACAGCGCGGCCAAACGCGAATGCGCGCGCGCGTAATTCGGGTCGAGCTGGATTGCTTGCTGCAGGTCGGCAATTGCATCCGGGAAGCGCGGGCTGTCGCGGCGATCGAAGATGGCGGTCGCCTGCAGGTACAGCGAATACGCTTCCGGATTGGTGGTGGAAACCGGCACCAGGCGCGCCTTCTGTTCGCCCACCAGAGCGACTTTCAACTGATCCGTGATCGCGCGTGCGATGTTCTCCTGCAACTCGAACACGTCGGACAAGTCGCCGTCGTAAGCATGCGACCACAGGTGCGTGTCATCGTCGACGCGGATCAACTGCGCCGTGATGCGCACCTTGTCGCCCTGCTGGCGTACCGAACCTTCGAGGATGTTGGCCACGCCCAGCGCCTTGCC
>JAFEFD010000478.1 GCA_018240765.1 Pseudomonadota bacterium
AAGGATCGCAACGCCGCCTACACGTCGGCAATGAATGGCAAGGAGCCGACGCCGGCGACTTGCACCAATCCGGTTGCCGAAACCAAGTCGCTCGGGATCCAGCTTGGCATCAACGCCACGCCGACCGTGCTTACCGCTGACGGCACCTCGGTCGATCTGGGCAAGGCGACATCCCCGCAGGGACTGCTCGCCGAACTCGATCGCCTTGCGGCGGAGCGGGACAAGGCGAAAGTCGCTTCGCGTTAATTTCGGTTCGCGCCCGTGCGGCGCTATGGGATAATGCGCGTTCCGCATTGAACGCGCAGCCGCGCTCGCCATGATCGTTCTCGACGGGCTACCGGCCCTATCCCTGTTTCGCCTGGAACGCTTGAATCGCGACCTCACCGGCATCGCGCCGAAGAGTCGCGTGAGCGGTGCGTGGTGGATCTATTTCGTCCAGGGTGAAGCGGGTGCGTCCGCCCCGGCCCGGTTGTGCGAGGTGTTGCGCGCGCAACCCGATGCGCCGAAAGCGGCGACGCTGTGGACGGTGCCGCGCCTGGGCACGATTTCGCCGTGGTCGAGCAAAGCCACCGACATCTTGCGCGGCTGCGGTTTCGCAGTTGCGCGCGTGGAACGCGGCATGGCTTTCACGGTGGACCGCGCGCCTGCCGCCGGCAGCGCGGATTTCGATTCGCTAGCGCAGGCGCTGCATGATCCGATGACGCAGTCGGTGCTCACGACGCTCGCCGACGCCGCTGCACTGTTCCGCGCCGGTGCGCCGGCCCCGCTGCAACGCACGGTGCTCGGCGTCGACGCGATCGCCGCCCTTGGCGAAGCGAACCGGCGACTCGGGCTTGCGCTCGCGCCCGACGAAATCGGCTACCTGGCCGCGCGTTACGCTGAACTGCGCCGCGATCCGTCGGATGCGGAGTTGATGATGTTCGCGCAGGCCAATTCCGAGCACTGCCGGCACAAGGTCTTCAACGCGCGCTGGACGATTGACGGCCAGGCCCAATCCGAATCCCTGTTCGGCATGATCAAGGCCACGCATGCCGCGTCACCGCAGCACACCTTGTCCGCGTACAGCGACAACGCCGCGGTGATCGATGGCAACACGGCGCGGCGCTTCTTCGCCGACGCACAAAGTGGAAAATATGGCATTGTGGAAGAATCCACGCCGTACGCGATCAAGGTCGAGACGCACAATCATCCGACCGCGATCGCGCCGTTTCCAGGCGCCGCGACCGGCGCCGGTGGCGAGATCCGCGACGAAGGTGCGGTCGGCCGCGGCGGCAAGCCCAAGGCCGGGCTGACCGGTTTCACGACGTCTTACCTGCGCATTCCGGGCATGCCGCGCGCGTGGGAGAAGAACCGCCCGCTGCCGCCGCGCATGGCCAGTGCGTTCGAGATCATGCGCGACGGCCCGCTTGGCGCCGCCGCGTTCAACAACGAATTCGGACGTCCGTGCCTGGGTGGCTATTTCCGCACGTTCGAAAGCGAGTGCGGCAGCGACGGCACCCTGCGCCGCGGCTACGACAAGCCGATCATGATCGCCGGTGGCCTTGCCAATGTGCGTCCAACCGATGTGCTCAAGCGCAAGCTTGCCGCGGGCGATGCGGTGATCGTGCTCGGCGGCCCGGCCATGCTGATTGGCCTGGGCGGTGGCGCGGCCTCGTCGGTCGCCGGCGGCGACAGCTCGGCGGAACTGGACTTCGCCTCGGTCCAGCGCGACAACGCCGAGATGCAGCGGCGCTGCCAGCAAGTCATCGACGCCTGCTGGGCGCTCGGCGAGGCCAATCCCGTCGTGTCGATCCATGACGTCGGCGCGGGCGGATTGTCGAATGCGATTCCGGAAATCCTGCACGACGCCGGCGTCGGCGGGCGCATCGAGTTGCGCAAGATTCCCAGTGCCGATCCGCAGCTGTCGCCGATGCAGATCTGGTGCAACGAGGCACAGGAACGTTACGTGTTGGCGCTGCGCCCTGCCGATGTCGCGCGCTTCGCGGGCATCTGCGCCCGCGAGCGCTGCCCGTTCGCCGTGGTCGGTGAGGCGACGGCGGAAGAACGTCTGATCGTCGCGGATGCCGCTGCGACGGACGCCGCAGTGAACGTCATCGACTTGCCAATGGACGTGCTGTTCGGCAAGACGCCGAAGATGGAGCGCGCCGCGCGGCGCAAGCCGGCGCGCGTGGACATCGTCCCGGACCTGGACGGCATCGTGCTGGAAGAGGCGATCAAGCGCGTGTTGCGCCTGCCCGCGGTTGGCAGCAAGTCCTTCCTCGTCACGATCGGCGATCGCAGCGTCGGCGGTTTGTGCGCGCGCGATCCGATGGTCGGGCCGTGGCAGGTGCCGGTGGGTGATTGCGCGGTGACCCTGGCGGATTTCGACGGTTATTCCGGCGAGGCGATGGCGATGGGCGAGCGCACGCCGCTGGCCCTGCTGTCGGCGCCGGCAGCCGCGCGCATGGCGGTGGGCGAAGCGTTGACCAACTTGATGTCCGCACCGATAGCGAGTCTCGACGAAGTCAGGCTGTCGGCGAACTGGATGGCCGCGGTCAACCATCCGGGCGAGGACATCGCCCTGTTCGATGCGGTCAAGGCCGTATCCGAACTTTGTCCACAATTGCACATTTCCATTCCGGTCGGCAAGGACTCGCTGTCGATGCAGACGGTGTGGCAGCACGATGGCTTGCAGCAGCGCACGGTCGCGCCGGTGTCGCTGGTGGTCTCGGCGTTCGCGCGCATCGCCGACGCGCGCCGCACGCTGACCCCGCAACTCGTGCTCGATGCCGGCGAAACCGAACTGTGGCTGCTCGATCTCGGCGCGGGCCGCAACCGCCTCGGCGGCTCGGTGCTGGCCCAGGTGTTCAACCGCGTCGGCGGCCTGCCGCCGGATTTCGACGACGCGGGATTGTTCGCGCGCTTCTTCGCTGCCCTCAAGGCTGCGCGCGAGCGTGGCCTGCTGCTCGCCTATCACGACCGCGGCGACGGTGGCGTCGTCACGACCCTGGTCGAGATGGCTTTCGCCGCGCATTGCGGCCTGGATCTGGAGCTGACCGGCTGGGCAGACAACACGCTGTCGGCGCTGTTTTCCGAAGAACTCGGCGCGGTGGTGCAGATCAAGGCCGCCGATCGTGACGCGTTCCTCACCCTGCTCGACGAGCATCATCTCAAGGACCTGGCGCATTTCGCCGGCGCTCCGCACGCGCGCAAACGCATCAAGCTGTGGCTCAACGACGAGGCGATCGCGCGCTGGCCGTGGGCCGTGCTCATGGACGCATGGTCGGAAACCAGCCGCGCCATGGTCGAGCGGCGCGACAATCCGCTGACCGCCGACGCCGAGCACATCTGGCGTTGCGACGACGACGATGCCGGCATCACGCCCAGGCTCACGTTCGATCCGGCGCAGGACATCTCCGCGCCGTACATCGGCAAAGGTGCGCGCCCGAAGGTGGCGATCCTGCGCGATCAGGGCGTGAACGGACAGATCGAGATGGCCGCAGCGTTCACGCGTGCCGGCTTCGACGCGTTCGACGTGCACATGACCGACTTGCAGAACGGCCGCCATCGTCTCGACGAATTTTCCGGGTTCGCGGCTTGCGGCGGCTTTTCCTACGGCGACGTGCTCGGCGCCGGGCGCGGCTGGGCGACCTCGATCCTGTTCAATGCAGATTTGCGCGACCAGTTCGCCGCGTTCTTCTCCGATCCGAAAAAATTCGCGCTCGGCGCGTGCAACGGCTGCCAGATGCTGGCGGCGTTGAAGTCCATCGTTCCGGGCGCGGAAAGCTGGCCGAGCTTCGAGCGCAATGCGTCCGAACAGTACGAAGCGCGCATGGCCACGCTCGAAGTGGTCGAATCGCCATCGATCTTGCTCAAGGGCATGACCGGTTCACGCATCCCCGTCGTCGTCGCTCACGGCGAAGGTCGCGCCGTGTTCGCCGAGCGCGGTGATTCCAGGCGCGTGCAGGCCTGCCTGCGCTTCGTCGACAACCGCGGCAAGGCCACCGACGCGTTTCCTCTCAATCCGAACGGTTCGCCCAAGGGCGTGACCGGATTCACCGCCGCCGACGGCCGCGTGACGATCCTGATGCCGCACCCCGAGCGCGTGTTCCGCACGGTGCAGATGTCGTGGGCGCCGCGCGAGTGGGGCGAGGATTCGCCGTGGATGCGGATGTTCAGGAATGCTCGGGTGTGGGTGGGGTGAACATGCAGACTCCGTTCACCCTGAACGTAGGCGCGCAGCGCCGAAGTCGAAGGGCCAGCGCTTCGACTTCGCTGCGCTACGCTCAGGCCGAACGGGTTTCTTTCTCGTGAAGCTGTCTCCCCTCAAGCGCTTCCTGCTTTCGGCAGTGATGTGGCTGCCGCTGGCGTTCTTTTTCTGGTTCTGGCTCGCCGGTCCGCTGGTCTGGCCGGTGATCGCGATGGCCAAGTTCGTGATGCTGCACACATGGCCGAGCCTGTTCACGGCGGTGTCGCAAGGCGCGGATCTGCTCGACGCCGGCGGCCGCGTACTCGGCCACCCCGGATACCTCATGCAGATTTCCAGCGGCGTGCTGGTCAATGCCGCGCCGCCGGGCCAGCCGGCGAAGTTCGGCTTCATCGAACCGGTGGTCAATCCGATGATCTACGGATACGCGCTGCCACTGTTCGCGGGCCTGGTGCTGGCCACGCCGCTGACGCGCTGGCAGCGCACGCGTCAGATCGCGCTCGGATGCGTCGTGATCTGGATCGCGCAGGCTTTCGGCGTCGTCGCCGAAAGCCTCAAGGCCGTCGGCCTGGATGCGGGCCAGCCCGGCATCGAAGCGCTGCAACGCGCCGGTATCCCGCTCAACGCGGTAGCATTGGCCTACCAGTTCGGTTACCTGATCCTGCCGGTGCTGGTACCAGCGGTGCTGTGGATCGTATGCAACCGGCCGTTCATCGACGAGCTGATCCGCCGCGAGGATACGGAACCCGCGCCCATGCATGCGGTCGAACACCCGCCTTCCAGCAATGTGAAGCCAGCGGAAATTGAAGCCAGGGGTAATTGAGGCCATGTCAGCGACAGTGGAAGCACAATCATCGGCGCCCGCCGCCGAATCGCTCGACGAGCGCATCTGCGAGCATCTCGTCGCGCGCGGTCGTCTGAAAGAGGCCGATCTGGCGCGCGCGCACCGCCTGCTCGAGGAAAGCGGCGACGGCAA
>JAFEFD010000479.1 GCA_018240765.1 Pseudomonadota bacterium
AAGATCGCCGGAATGGCCGAATACCGCCTCGCAAACGAAGCCGAAATCCTCGCCGCGCTCGGCGCCAAGCCGGGTTATCTGGGCCCCGTTGGCGCAGACCGCAAGAAAGTGCAGGTCATCGCCGACCGCGACGTCGCCGCGATGGCCGATTTCGTCGTCGGCGCGAACAAGGTCGATTTCCACATCGCCGGGGTGAACTGGGGCCGCGACCTGGCCGAGCCCGACGTCGTCGCCGACATCCGCAAGGCCGTCGAAGGGGATCTTTCACCTGATGGAAAAGGAGTTCTGCGCACCGCGCGAGGTATCGAAGTGGGCCACGTGTTCGCGCTCGGAACGAAGTATTCCGAGGCGATGAGCGCAACCGTGCTCGACGCCGACGGCAAGAACCGCCCGATGCAGATGGGCTGTTACGGCATCGGCGTGTCGCGCATCGTGGCCGCGGCGATCGAGCAGAACCACGACGACGCCGGCATCGTCTGGCCGGAACCGATGGCGCCATGGCGCGTGGCGGTGTGCATGATCAATCCGAAGAACGACACGAAGGTGAACGAAGCGGCGAATGCGCTGTACGACGAACTCAACGCGAAAGGCATCGAAACCTGCCTCGACGACCGTGGCCTGCGCCCGGGTGCAATGTTCGCCGATATCGAACTGATCGGCATTCCGCACCGCGTCGTGGTGTCCGAACGCGGTCTCGCTGCCGGCACGTTTGAGTATCGCGGTCGCCGCGACGCGGAAAGCCGAAATCTGTCGCGCGAGGAACTGTTCGCGCTGTTTGGCTGAAGTCAGCCGGCCAGTGGATTCCGCACTGGCGATTCTGGTAGTGTGCGCGACGACACCGTGTTAGGGGACTGTCATGCGCAGCGCTTTCCATTTTGCCGTAGTCATTCTGGGTCTCTGCTTGAGTCTCGTGTGTTCTTCGGGCGCATACGCCTTCCCGGTGACCTGGACACTGAGCGGCGTCACCTTCAGCGATGGTGGCACGGCCACAGGCACCCTTGTATACGATGCCGATACCAATTCCTTGTCCAGCTGGTCGGTATCGGTCGCCGGCGGCAATACCGGGCTGTTTCCGCCGATCACTTACGATCCTTCAACTGCCAACGGTGTCTACGACACCGGCAATCCCACTACGATCGGTTTCCTGTTACTAATTAATTCGTCTACTCGGGCATTGCGCCTACCCGGGGTATCCACGTTGAGCGATGCCGGTGGCACGGTTGCGATCAATCTGGCTTCCGGGTTTCAAGGCGAATGTTTCAACTGTTCTCCATACCGGGGATTCACGGCAGGCAATCTGGTCGGCACCGCGGCACCCAATATCACCAGTGCAGCCAGCACTACGCTTACGATAGGGGCAGCAGGATCGTTCACCGTAACATCAACCGGAGCCCCGGTTGCGGCCTTGTCGGAATCCGGCGCCCTGCCTTCCGGCGTCAGCTTCACCGACAACGGCGATGGCACGGCGACGCTTGCCGGCACGCCTGCGGCGGGAACTGGCGGAACCTATGCCCTCACGATCACGGCCAGCAACGGCGTGGCGCCGGATGCCACGCAGAATTTCACCCTGACGGTCGACCAGGCGCCGGCCATCACCAGTGCAGCCAGCACCACATTCACGGTGGGAGCCGCGGGATCGTTCACCGTAACCTCGACTGCAGCGCCGAACGCTGCCCTGTCCGAATCCGGGACGTTGCCGGCAGGCGTCACCTTTGTCGACAACGGCAATGGCACGGCGACGCTGTCGGGCACGCCCGCGGCGGGAACGGGCGGAACCTATGCCCTCACGATCACGGCCAGCAACGGCGTGTCGCCGGATGCGACGCAGAACTTCATCCTGACTGTCAACGAGGCTCCCGCCATCACCAGCGCCAATAGCGCGACTTTCCAGAACAGTGTCGCCAGCAGTTTCACCTTCACGACAACCGGCTTCCCCACGCCTGCACTGGCCATGTCCGGCACCCTGCCCGCCGGCGTGACCTTCACCGACAACGGCGACGGCACGGCTACCTTGTCCGGTACCGCGACGGTCTCTGGCACGTACAACCTGACAATCACGGCCAGCAATGGCACAGCCCCGGATGCGACGCAGCCGTTCACGCTCACCGTACAGGCGCCAGCCGTCGTAGTGCCTACGCCGGGCTTGACCGCCTCAGGCACGCTGCTGCTCGGGTTGTTGCTGCTGTTGGCAGGACTGGTCGCACAAGCCGAGTCGCCGCGCCGGGAATGATCGGCGCGGCAGGCAGGCCGGATTATTTTTTCACCAGCCCCTTGATCCGGTCGAGCCACGAACCGCCGGAAGGCTTTTCGTCTTTCACCGCAGCCGGCTTGGCGAAGCGGCCGGTCAAACTCTGTTCCTGTTTCATTCGCGCCAGATCGGCTTTTTGCTGTTCGCTGATCTTCGATTCCCAGCGCCGCTTGATCTGGTCCTGCTGCACCTTGGTGCGCAGTTGCGCGCGGAACGAATCCGACAGCGCTTCCTGGAACAGGTTGCTGTCCTCGCGCATCAGGTAACGGCCGATCGCGTCGAACGTGGCCTCGTTGAGCTGCGCGGCGGGGACATTCTTGGTCGCGGTGCCGAGCGAATCGAAATTGACGAAGTTCATGCGTACCGCGGCGCTATCGGCATCCGCGGAGAACGTTGCGGTCATCGGGATGCGGCCCTTGGCGTTGAATTTGGCCGAAACCACCTCGCCGTTGCCATCCTTCTTCGGCTCCAGCAGCCCGCCCAGATGGTAGCGCTGGAACGCGCCCGCCACGGTCTTGACCT
>JAFEFD010000047.1 GCA_018240765.1 Pseudomonadota bacterium
CGGAGCGCTTCCTGTCCACCGTGCAGGTGTACATCACCCTGATTGCGATCGGCACCGGCGCCGCACTGGGCGATTCGCTCGGCGAGGAATTCGCGCGCGCGTTGCAGGCGCTGCACGTCGCATGGCTGGCGCTGTATGCGCACGCGATCGGCGTGGTGATCAGCGTCACCGTGATCACCTTCATCAACATCTGGCTCGGCGAAATCCTGCCCAAACGGCTGGCCCTGATCAACCCGGAACGTTTTGCCGTGGCCACGGCCATTCCGATGCGCATTGCCAGTTCCATTGCCATGCCATTCGCCTTCGCCCTGATCTGGCTGACGCGCCACACCTTTCGCCTGTTGCGCCTGGACCACGCCAGTGGCGACCGCGTCAGCGAGGAAGAAATCCGCCTGCTCGTGGCCGAAAGCGCGGACCAGGGCGTGATCGACTCCGACGAGCGCAACATGGTCAACCGCGTGCTGCGCCTGGGCGATCGCAGCGTAGACAGCCTGATGACGCCACGCCCGCGCATCGCCTGGCTGGATGCCGCCGCATCGGTGGAGGAGAACCTCGCGACCATGCGCGACACGCCGTTTTCGCGCTACCCGGTCTATCGCGGCAGCGACAAGGACGTGCTCGGCGTGTTGAGCCTCAAACGCCTGCCGGCGATGCTCGGCAGCACGAAGATCGACCTGTTCGCGAAGCTTGCCAAGCCGCTGTACGTGCCCGGCACCGCGCGCGCGCTGGACCTGCTCGAGGAATTTCGCGACGCGGAAACCCGGCTCGCGCTGGTCGTGGACGAGTACGGCGATGTCGAAGGACTGGTCACGCTCAATGACGTGCTCGGCGCCGTGGTCGGGCAAGGCGCGGCGCCGGTTCCGGCGACCCAGGCCCAGCCAGTAACGCGACGCGACGACGGCAGTTGGCTGATCGATGGCGCGCTCGCCACCGATGATCTGCGCGAGCTGCTGGGCCTGGCGGAACTGCCGGCCGAGGACGAGCACGATTTCAACACCGTCGCCGGCATGGTCGTCGCCCAGTTCGGCCGCATTCCGCAGCCCGGCGAACACTTCGACTGGCGCCAGTGGCGCTTCGAGGTTGTCGATCTGGATGGAGCGCGCGTGGACAAGGTCCTGGCCGGACGCATACCGGCCGAATCCGATGGCGCGGAAAGCGGCTAGTTCTTCTGCCTGGCCATCCTCGCCATGCGCTGCGCATCGTCAAATATCCCGCGCAGGATGCGCACTTCGCGCTGGTCCAGCCCAGCATGCAGGAACAACCGGCGCAGGCGCTTCATGATCGTCACCGGTGAACGGCCCTTGTGGAAGTCGATGTCATCAAGCATCTGCGCGAGGTGCTCGAACATGTATTCGAGCTGCTCGGCAGTGGCGGCCGGATCGGATTTCGATTCGCCCGACGCCTGCGGTACGCGTTCGAGCATGGCCAGCCGCGTTTCATAGGCCAGCACCTGCACCGCCTGCGCGAGATTGAGCGAAGGAAAATCCTCCACGCTCGGGATGCGCACCGCCGCGTGGCAGCTCATCAACTCGTCGTTCTCCAGCCCGGTGCGTTCGTTGCCGAACACGATCGCGACCGGGCCATTCACGCTGGCAGCGAGCGCACGCGCGGCAGCTTCCCGCGGCGACAGTTCTTCCAGTTGCACCGCGCGGGCGCGGGCCGTGCAGCCCAGCACCATCGTGCAATCGGCGACGGCCTCGACCAGGGTCGGCGCGATCGCCGCATCGTCCAGCACTGCGGTCGCGCCCGATGCCAGGGCCACGGCGTCGGGATGCGGAAACTTGTGCGGCGCGACCAGACCCAGGCGGGCGAAACCCATCGTGCGGATCGCGCGCGCAGCAGCGCCGATATTGCCCGGATGCGAGGTGCGCACCAGCACGAAGCGGATGTCCGGTCCAGCTACGGATGAAATCTGATGATTGCTCATCCGGCGATTATCGCAGGCAGGCGCCAAAACACGGAATGGACGAGTTGCAAGCGGAACTTGCATCCCTTTTCGGCCCTTCGTGAAGCTCCTCCCATGGGATGCACTGCTCTGAACGTGTTTCTTGGTGACTTCTTTGCACGAGCAAAGAAGTTACCCGATATCGCCCGCAGGGCGGACGGAAGCTTCGCTTCTGCTAAAATCATGCCGCGCCCAGTCGCACCGCTCTTTTCGACCACCAACGCAGGAACTCGTCATGCCCAGACCCGCCGTCAATGTCGCGGTGCGCGCCGCACGCGCAGCAGGCAACGTCATCTTGCGCTACATGAATCGCGTGGAAGGTCTCGCCGTCGAGGAAAAGTCTCGCCACGACTACGTCAGCGAAGTCGACAAGCTGGCTGAGGCCGAAATCGTCAAGGAACTGCGCCGCGCCTATCCCGATCACGCCATCCTCGGCGAGGAAACCGGAAAGACCGGAAAATCCGACAAAGTCTGGGTGGTCGATCCGCTCGACGGCACGCACAACTACCTGCGCGGCTTTCCGCATTTCGCGGTGTCGATCGGTTTCATGGATCACGGTGATCTCGTCCACGGCGTCGTCTACGATCCACTACGTGACGAGTTGTTCACCGCCAGCAAAGGCGACGGCGCCTTCGTCAACGACCGCCGCATGCGCGTGAGCAAGCGCGAGAATCTTTCCGGTGCGATCCTGTGCACGGGCTTCCCGCCGCGCCAGCACGAACATCTGGATGCGCAATTCGCGATCTCGCGCGCGCTGCTGCGCGAGGCCGACGACCTGCGCCGCACCGGATCCGCCGCGCTCGATCTCGCCTATGTCGCGGCCGGACGTCTGGACGGCTACTTCGAGCCCGGCCTGCAACCCTGGGACATGGCCGCTGGCTGCCTGCTCGTGCGCGAGGCCGGCGGCAAATTCTGCGACTTCGCCGGCCG
>JAFEFD010000480.1 GCA_018240765.1 Pseudomonadota bacterium
GCGGATATGGCCCTCGTCGCGGCCGGACAGGCGCAGGTAATTGAGCGCCTCGGCGTCGATCGGGAAGATGCCGCAGGTTGCGCCATATTCGGGCGCCATATTGCCGATCGTCGCGCGATCGGCCAATGGCAGGTGCTGCAGGCCGTCGCCGTAGAACTCCACGAACTTGCCGACCACGCCATGCTTGCGCAGCATTTGGGTAACGGTGAGGACCAGATCCGTTGCGGTCGCGCCTTCCGGCAACTTGCCGGTGAGCTTGAAACCCACGACCTGCGGAATCAGCATCGACGAAGGCTGGCCGAGCATTGCCGCCTCGGCCTCGATGCCGCCGACGCCCCAGCCGAGCACGCCCAGGCCGTTCACCATCGTGGTGTGCGAATCGGTGCCGAACAGCGTGTCGGGATAGGCCCAGGTCGTGCCTTCCAGCTCGCGGACCATCACCACGCGCGAGAGGAATTCCAGGTTCACCTGGTGCACGATGCCGGTGCGCGGCGGCACTACCTTGAAATTATCCAGCGCGTTCTGGCCCCAGCGCAGGAAGGCGTAGCGCTCCTTGTTGCGGTCGAACTCGATCTTGACGTTGAGGTCCAGTGCGTCGGCCTTGCCGAACACGTCCACCTGCACGGAATGGTCGATGACCAGTTCCGAGGGGATCAGCGGATTGATCTTCTTCGCATCGCCGCCCAGGCGCACGATCGCATCGCGCATCGCGGCGAAGTCGACCACGCACGGGACGCCGGTGAAATCCTGCAAGACAACCCGCGCAGGCATGAACGCGATTTCGGTGTCCGGTTCCTTCTTCGCATTCCAGTTCGCAACCGCCTCGATTTCCTTTGCGGTGACGCTGATGCCGTCCTCGTGGCGCAGCAGGTTCTCGAGCAGGACCTTCATCGAGTAGGGCAGGCGCGCCAGATTGAAACGCTGGCCGAGCTTGGCGAGGCTGGCGATCTGATAACGCTTGCCGTCCACTTCGAGTTGGCTGTGGGTCGAGTACGAATCGGTCATGACGGGCTCCTTGCGGGATCAGCCGGCCGAACGGCCGTTGCGAGCCCATAATTATACGGCAAGCGGTCGGCGCAGGCGCCCTAGCAGAATTGCTGCGCGCATCACCATCGACCAGCGCGTGGTTGCGAAGCGGTCTTGCGATGGAAACGACGTCCCCATCATTGGTGCGTACTCCCGTGGATTCCTCGTAATTCAGGAAATCGCGGCAACGATTACGAATCAACCGATGACATCGGCCAGCGTCCCGCGCAGTTCGCGCAATTCCGCCTCGAGTTCCACGCGGCTGGTGGTCGTCTGGGCGAGTTCTGCGCGCACCAGTTCGCGCAGGCGATGGCGCAGGCGGTGCACCGCGACCGCAAGCGTGTTGCGGCGCAGGTTCAACGCCCGGGCGGCACGTGCGTAATCGGCTTCGGCGGGCGCTTCGGCGAGAAACTCCCGCAATTGCATGAACAACGCGCCCTTGCCGGCGGCGTCGGCCTCGGCGCGCAACCTGCGCATGGCGCTATCGAGCACGGCCAATGCCCAACTGCGTTCGAAGGCCCGCTCGGGGGTTTCCGTGTCGATGATCGCGTCCATGCCGGGCTGGCTGTTGTCCTTGAGCGAATCGACCTGTGCCGTTCCCCCGCGTTTCTGCGTGCGTGCCTTTTCATCGGCGTTGATCAGGAAACGCTTGATCGCCACCAGCAGGAAGGCTCGAAAACGGCCTCGCTCCGGATCCGCGCCCGCATGCGATGCGCGCTCGATGAAGTCGACGAAGAACGCCTGGGTCAGGTCTTCGGCAGTCTCGGGCGGGTAGCCGCGGCTGCGAACATAGGCAAGCACCGGGGGGCGATAGGTTCGGCAGAGTGCGTCGAGCGCACTGTGGCTTTGCGCGGTGTCCCCGCGCGCGCCTTGCACGATGCTCCAGCGCGTGGTCTGGAAACGGATCATGCTTCTCCCCGAACTCTTCCCGCACTGCGATGGTGCCACAAAAATGCGTGGCCCGTATCCAGCGTCGAATCAGACGCCGGCGATGGTGCATTGGGCGAGAAGCCCGCGTGCCAGCATGGCGTACTGGCGTCGCCGGAACAGCAGGCTGAATTGGTTGCCACCGAGCTGGCGCCAGAGCACGACGGCGCGCACGGCGGCCATGAGCAGGGACCGAATACGGTCGACCTGCGCCGATTGCTGCAGGTAGGCCGGATTGCCCTCGACCATGATGCGCGGTTGCAGGCGCGACAGCGTGTTCGCATACAGTTCGGCGAGGCGTCCGCTGGGATCGACAGTGCCCGCTTCGACCTGCGCCGTGAGCGCGCGCAGGCCGTCGATGCCGCCACGCAGCGCGGCAAGGATCTTGTGATGTCGCATCAGCGTGCGTTCAAGCCGCATCACCTGCACCGCCATGCGCGTGAGCGCGAGATCGCGCTTGCTGTTCTCGTCGAGTTGCGCAATCAAGGTTTCCAGCCCGAGCCTCAGATTGCCGACGCCGGCGTAAACGTCGGCGGGACTGTCGGCATCAATGCGCAGGACGCTGGCAAGACTGTGGCACGCGATCGATGTATCGCAATTGCCGCGCTGGGCGATCGCACGCACCAGGGCCAGAGCCTGGAACAGGCCGGCGAGGGCGATGACGCGGCCTTCCCTCATGTGGCCAAACCACCGAATGGTGCATTGGTCGCGTCGATCACGCCGCCGCCGAGGCATTCTTCGTCACGATAGAACACCACGGATTGGCCCGGAGTCACGGCGCGTTGCGGAGCTTCGAATTCCACCATGCAGCCATCATCGCGCATTTCAACGCGGCAGGCCTGGTCGGGTTGGCGGTAACGGGTTTTCGCCGTGCAGTCGAATGCCTGCATGGGCGGCGAGCCGGCGGTCCAGCTCATTTCGCTGGCGCTCAAACGTGTGGAGTCCAGCCACATTGTTGCGTTGCCCTGCGCGACGATGAGCACATTCGCGGCAACGTCCTTGCCGACCACGTACCAGGGTTCGGCGCCGGCATCGCGGCGGCCGCCGATGCCAAGGCCCGAGCGCTGGCCGAGCGTGTAGTACATGGCGCCATCGTGTTCGCCGATGCGTTTGCCGTCCGGCGTGCGGGTTTCGCCACGCTGCGCCGGAATGTAGTGGCCGAGGAATTCGCGGAAGTCGCGTTCGCCGATGAAGCAGATGCCGGTGGAATCCTTCTTGTCGTGGGTCGGCAATCCCGCTTCGCGTGCGAGTCGCCGCACCTCGGGTTTAGGCAGTTCGCCGACCGGAAACAGCGTCGCTGCGAGTTGTTCCTGTCCGAGCGTGTAAAGGAAATAACTTTGATCCTTGTTCGTATCGACGCCACGCAGCAGGCGATGACGGCCGTCGTGCTCATCCGTGCGCGCATAGTGGCCGGTCGCGATTTTCTCGGCACCGAGCGCGCGCGCTTCGTCCAGGAAGGTCTTGAACTTGATCTCGCGGTTGCACAGCACGTCCGGATTCGGCGTGCGACCGGCGCGGTATTCGTCCAGAAAATGCGCGAACACGCGATCCCAGTATTCGGCGGCGAAGTTGCGCGCGTGGAACGGGATGCCGAGTTTCGCGCATACGCGCACCGCGTCGGCGCGGTCGCGTTCGGCGTGGCATTCGCCGAAGCGCTCGTCTTCTTCCCAGTTCTGCATGAACAGGCCGGCAATATCATGCCCGGCGCGTTGCAGCAACAGGGCGGCGACCGAGGAATCCACGCCGCCGGACATGCCCACGATTATCCCGGACTTCGCAGTCACGACAGCAGCGACACCACAATACCCAGCGGTACGCGCTTGCCCGCAAGGAAATCCTCGATGCCACGAAGAACCATGGGGCTGCGCAGGTTTTGCGACGCGGCGATCGCCTCGTGCGTCATCCAGATGGCGCGGACGATGCCGGCATCGAGGGTGCGCTCCGGGTCGTGGTGCACGGGTTCCGCCGCGAAGGTGAAGCGCAGGAACGCGCCATCGTCGTTCGACCATTGGTAGATGCCGACCAGATGCGTCAGGTTCACGTCCCAGCCGGTCTCCTCGCGCGTTTCGCGCAGCGCCGCATCGAGCAGCGACTCACCGGATTCCAGATGCCCGGCCGGCTGGTTCAGCACGCGCCGGCCCTTGACGTCTTCCTCGACCAGCAGGAATTTTCCATCCTGCGGCACGATGCAGGCGACGGTGACGTCCGGTCGCCAGATGGCGCCGTTTTGCCGATGGCTGGGCGTGGTCCGAATCATGCTTGAATGTTACACGAGCAGGCCTTA
>JAFEFD010000481.1 GCA_018240765.1 Pseudomonadota bacterium
TCCAACGTCAGGGTTGTATACAACGTTTCGGGACAAATCCTTCCTGGAAAACAGCCAAAGAACGGCACACCTAAGGCCTTGGCAGCGGTCGATAGTAGCAACATTTGCTTAACATGGGAATCCCTTCGCGGATTCAGTTCCAAGGCATTGAAACCACGAAAATTACCCGTTCGAACAGGCGTTTCAGCCCTGGCCTTCCAATGCGCGCGCCAACGGAGCGAGTTGGGTGTCGTAGCGGCGCCAGGAATCGACGAAACGCTTGTGCACGGGCTCGCGCACCTGCACGGCGCTCAGCGTGGACACCGCGCTGCGGTTGCGGGTGAGGTCGGTGCAGCCCGGCTCCCAGGCCAATCCGCAGAATTGCAGGACCTGACGCAAGGTTTCGTCGGCATTTGCGACCAGGTCGGCATAGGCGACGTCGCGAATCCGGCCGGGCATCGCCGCATGCCAATGCGCCATGGTGCGCCGGTAGACGCGATAGTGCGATGCGAGCGCCTCCAGATTGTAAATATGTGCAAATGCATCGGCGAACAGGGCGCGGAAGTTCGAAAAGCACACATCCATCGGGTCGCGCACGAGGTTGATGATGCGCGCTTGCGGCAAGGCTTTGGCGATGAGCCCGGCCAGCATCCAGTTGCGCGGCAATTTGTCGGTAAAGAACGGTTTGCCGGCAGCGCGCCACTGGGTTTGCTCCAGATAGCGCCGCCCGAGTTGGGCGAAGTCGATCTGCGGCAGGCGTTCGATGGTGGTGGCGTCCAGGGTTACGCGATGATCGGCCGCCCAGCGCAGCTGGAACGCAAAATCATCAAGCTCCCCTACCGATTCGACCTGGGAATGATTGCCGAGCAGCCGGTCGAGCACCGTGGTTCCCGAGCGCGGCATGCCGATGATGAAGATCGGCTGGGGGCCGGAATGGGTGACTTCGGCAGGCCGCAGAAATTCGGCGGTGCAGGCACGTGCCAGTTTCTCGAACAAAAGCCGCGTCTTTTCCGGATCGTGGCGGTGGCGCGCGTACATCAGCGCATTGCCGTGGGCGAGCGCCGCCCAGGCTTCGTCGAGCCGGCCAAGGTCTTCGAATTCCTTGTAGCGGGCGAATTCGATGGATGCGTGTTCGTAGCTGCCCGGATGCACGCGCTGCAATGCTTGCGCCGTGCCGGCGAGATGGTTTTCTGTTTCGGTTTGCTTGCGCAGGCGCGCCAGTTCCTGCCAGGCGCGGCCGTAAGTCGGATCGCGGCGCACGGTTTCCAGGAATTCGCCTTCGGCTTCCTCGATGCGGCCATTGAATACCAGTTGCACGCCGCGGCGGAAACGAAAATCCGGACCGTCCGCACCGAGCGCCCTGGCGCGGTCGTACAGCGCCAGGGATTCGGCGGTCTGATTGAGCAAATAGCGATGCTCGGCCAATTGCACCAGTACCGGAACCGAACGAATCCTGGCGCAGGCCGGGCGATCCATGCAGCGCGCGGCGGCCGCCGTCTCGCCAGCGCGAATCAGCGCCGCGACAACGGCGACAATCATCGGCTCGGGATCGCCTGCGAACATCGCCTCGGCGGCGCGCGCGTGCCGCGCGGAATCGCGCACGCGATCGTCTTCCCAGGCGATGTCGGCCAACAGCAGATGCGCTTGCGCGTGCTGCGGATTGTGCTGGATGAAGGATTCGAGTTTGACGCGTGCCGCACCGAGGTTGCCCTCGGCCAGATAACGCTGGGCACGGATCCAGTGGCGATCGGAGGTTTCGTTCATGCGCGCGCAGGCACGGCGCTCAGTCGCAACGCGGCGACGTTCGGCGGATCGGAAAAATCACAGGTCCTGATGGTATTGCACGTACGGCACGCGCGCCTGGCTCGGATCGGGCTCGTGCGCGGGATCGGCGAGCAGTGGCGGCGTGCCGGACGACCACAAGTTCTGGGCGCCGATGCTGAACACGCCGCGCCACGGCGCGCGCCAGGAAATGCCCAGGTCGATGCTGGTCCAGTTCTGGCCGTTGCCCATCGCGTTGTCGGCGCCGAGTACGCGACCGGTCAGGGTGCCGCTGAAATTGCCGCTGCGCAAACCGAAGCTCAGCGCGGCCTGGTTGAGTGCCGGCAGCAGCGGGCTGCCCGGCAGCGCGTATTGCAGACGGCTGATCGCGGCGCCGATGTCCAAGCTCTGCTCATCATTCAAGCGCCAGTGGCTTTGCGCGCCGATGCCGGCGTCGCGGATATCCGCCCATTGCAGGGCGGGAATCGCGAGCGTGGGCAGCGCTTCGCTGCCGATCGTTGCAAACAGATCCCACGGCGCCTGTGTTGCCGTGGCGGACGATGAACCAGAATGGCGCAGCCACGAGAAACCGTAGTCCACGCCAGCGCTGAAGTGATCGTTGCCCGTGCCAGCCCCGATACTCACGGCGCCAGTGTCGGCAGCGGCCGCGTTGCGTGGGCACAGCGCGTAGGGCGCGAACGCGGCAGAACCGCAGCCGAGCGTGGCTGCGGCCGAATTGAGCGGGGTCAGGGCGATGCCGCGACCGAACTTCGCCCAGGCACTCACGTGATTGCCCATTTGCATCGACAAGCCGCCACCGACGAAGTTGGTGACGTCGATCAATTGCCAATCGGCAGCGGATCCGATTTGTGGCGCCTGCGGCAGCACCGGTGCGCCATGGTTGCCGCCAAGGGCTACCAGCGCCAGAACGCGGCCATCCGGGGTACTCCACAGTGGCATGCGCAATCCCGCGTCGCCGACCGGCTGGATGATCGATCCGGCGCTTTGCGGTTGCGCAGGCACGGCCGTCTGCGCCAGCACCAGGGCTGGCGAGAGAACGGCAATGAACAACGCGATTGCTGAACGCATGGGTGGCTTGTCGTAGGGCGCGTTTGTATGAACACACGGCGGTCGACGAGTTCAAAGTTCAGAACCCACGATCGCTTGTTGAGAGTATAGCGCAAATTACGGAAAACTAACAATTACTTTCGACACCTGTCACGCTCAAGTTGGCTCGGAAACTCGTTAAACTGTTGCCTGGAGAGTTGGGGGTTCGATTTTGCCGTCACAAGCAGCAGACGAAGTCAGGACGCCGGTTGATCGCGCAGCCGGTACGGAACCGGAGCAGCCGACGCCGAAGTTCACGGGTGTTCGCGGATCGGATCTGGAACATGCCGAACGCTTGCAGCGCGCCCTGTTTGCGATCGCCGACCTGTCCAGCGCCGACCTGGACCTGGCCGAGGTCTACAAGGCGTTGCACGTGATCGTCGGCAGCCTGATGTATGCCGAAAATTTCTATATCGCCTTGTACGATGCGCAGCGCGACATGCTGAGCTTTCCCTATTTCGTCGATGTCGCCGATACCGACGCACCGAATCCGGAAGACGAAGTATCGATGCAGTCGCGCCGCGGCAGCATCACCTGGCACCTGATCAAGGGCGGCAAGCCGCTGCGTGGCACGCTCGATGAAATCGAAGGGCAAGTGGGCGAGTCGATGGTCGGATTCGGGCCGGATTGCGTGGACTGGATGGGCGTGCCGCTATTGCGCTCGGGCAAGGTCAGCGGCGGTCTGGTCGTGCAAAGCTATACCGAGAATGCGCGCTATACCGGGCGTGACCAGGAACTGCTCACCTACGTAGCCCAACACATCCAGTCGGCGCTGGAGCGACGCTTTGCGCACGAAGAACTCGAACGCCGTGTTGCCGAACGCACCGACGCGCTGCGTGATGCCAACCGCATGCTCCAGCAGCAGGTGCTCGAACGCCAGCGCGGCGAGCGTTTGCAGGCGGCGTTGTTCCGCATTGCCGAACTCGCCAACAGCAGCGATAGCCTTGACGAATTCTATGCCGCGGTGCATCGCGCCGTCGGTGGATTGCTGTATGCCCGGAATTTCTACATCGCCCTGCTCAGCGACGATGGCACGCAACTGGTGTTCCCGTATTCGGTGGACGAACGCGACCTGAAGCGCGAACCGCGTGTGCTCGGCAATGGCCTGACCGAATATGTGCTGCATACCCGCAACGCCCTGCTTGCCGATCGCGCAGGGCTGGAGGAACTGTACGCCACCGGCGCAGCGCAGCCTTTCGGCGCGCGTTCGCGCAGCTGGCTCGGCGTCCCGTTGATCTGCTCCGATCGCGCCGTCGGCGTGCTTGCCGTGCAGAGCCATTCCGAGGAACACAATTTCACCCCGCGCGACCAGGACCTGCTGACTTTCGTTTCCTATCACATCGCGAATGCGCTGGAACGAAAGCGCAATGCCGAATCCCTCAAGCAGGCGAATGCCGAACTCGAGCAGCGCGTCATCGCGCGCACCAGCGAACTGGCGGCGGCCAACAACGAGTTGCGCGAAAACATCGCCGTACGCGAGCGCATGGAACGCCAGCTCAAGCATGAAACCCTGCATGACGCGCTGACCGGGTTGCCGAACCGCAATTTCCTGCTCCAGCGGTTGACCCAGTCGCTGGCCAACTTTGCGCGCGACCCGCGGCGGCGGTTCGCGGTGTTGTTCCTTGACCTCGACCGCTTCAAGGTGATCAACGATTCGGTCGGGCACCTGATCGGCGACGAACTGCTCAACGAAGTGGGCGGGCGCATTGCGGCGTGCCTGGAGCCGCGCGATATCGTCGCGCGCCTGGGCGGTGACGAGTTCGCGATCCTGCTCAACGACATCGAGGATGCCGACGACGCCTGCGCGCTGGCGCAACGCGTGATCGACGCGCTCAATGCCCCGGTCCGGCTCGGCGGCAAGGAAGTATTCAGTTCCACCAGCATCGGCATCGCGGTGGTCGCCTCGCGTTACCGCAAGGCCGAAGAATTGCTGCGTGACGCCGACGTGGCCATGTATCGCGCCAAGAACGAGGGCCGTCACCGCTACGCCCTGTTCGACGAGCACCTGCACAAGGAAGCGATGCAACTGATGGAACTGGAAAGCGACTTGCGGCGTGCGGTCGCGCGCAGCGAGTTCGTGCCGTTCTTCCAGCCCGTGGTGCAAATGTCGGATCGATCGACGATCGGCTACGAGGCGCTGCTGCGCTGGCAGCATCCCGAGCGCGGTCTGCTGTTGCCGGCCGACTTCCTGGCCGTTGCCGAGGACACCGGCATTGCCGAGCAGATCGACTGGCAGATGTTCGAGCGCACGTTCGAGATTGCCACTCCGTTGCTGGAGGGAAACGCCGGCTTTATCGCAATCAATCTGTCGGGCCGGCATTTCCGTACCCAATCACTGGACGCGAACTTGCTGGCACTGCTGGAAAAGCACCGGATGCGACCGGATCACCTGCGCATCGAGGTGACCGAGCGCATGCTCATCGACAATCCGCCTGCTGCCAAGCGCCTGCTCGAAGCGCTGCGCGCGCATGGCATCGGCGTGGCGCTGGATGATTTCGGCACCGGTTATTCATCGTTGAGCTACCTGCACCAGTATCCGGTGCAGGCGTTGAAGATCGATCGCTCGTTCGTGGCCGAGATGGGTTCGGAAAATCCCGGCAGCACGGCGATCGTGCGCGCGATCCTGGCGCTGGCCGGAGCGCTCGGCATGCAGGCGATTGCCGAAGGCGTGGAAACCGAAGCGCAGCACCAGATGCTGATGCAGCTGGGCTGCCGCCTGGGCCAGGGATTCCTGTATGCGCGGCCGCAGCCCGCGCATGTGTGGCTGGATCGTAACCGCTAGTGCTGGGTCGGCGCCGCGGGCATATCGTGCCCGTTGCGGAACACCTGTTCCAGATCCACGCGGTCGAAGCGGTATTGGGTGTTGCAGAACTCGCAAGTCACCTCGACCCGGCCATCTTCGCGCAGCGCGGCTTCGGCTTCCGATCGGCCCAGCGAATGCAGCATCGCACCGACGCGCTCGCGCGAACAACTGCACCCGAAGCGCAACGGCTGCGCCGCGTGCAACAGCACCTTTTCTTCGTGGAACAAACGGTACAACAAGGTTTCGGGCGCGACCACCAGCAGCTCGCGTTCGCTCACACTAGCCAGCAGGTGACCGACGCGATTCCAGGCATCCGCGTCGTCATCGGCATGGACGCTGCCGGGCAGACGCTGCAGCATCAGGCCTGCGCAGCGGCCGTCGCCGCAGGCAAGCACGACGCGCGTGGGCAGTTGTTCGGAACGCTCGAAGTAGCGCTCGAACAGCGTCGCCAGGTGGGCGTCCTCAACCGGCACCAAACCCTGATAGCGCTGCCCGCTGGTGCGGTTGTCGATGGTGATCGCGAGCAGCGGCGCCGGCTGTGCGCCGAGTATGGCGGATTCGTCAGTTACGTCGTCGGCCCAGCGCGCCAGTCCGCGCACATGGCCGTCGCTGCCGCATTCGGCGAACAACAAGTTGACCGGGCCGGCGTTCTTGATCTGGATCGACAGCGCGCCATCGAACTTGACGTTGCCGGTGAACAGCGCGCTTGCGGCCAACGTGCGCCCGAGCAAACCGGACAACGCCGGCGGGTAGTCGGCGCGGCCGCGCACCTGATCCCAGCTGTCGAACAGGCGCACGAGCACGCCACGCACGCCGGCGCGTTCGAGTTCGAAGCGATGCAGAAAATCGTGGGTGTATTCGGACATGGCGGCAAAAGATGGGGCGGGTGCCGGCAAAATCAATGATGCGCCGACTATTGCACATTGCCTGCGCCTCGGCCATCGTGCGCGGCCATGCGCGCCGCACAAATCCATCGACGACAAACTTGGCCGCGCCGATTCTGGTGCTGGACGTGGCGGCTGGCGCTCGCCTGGGTCGCGGTGACGTGGCTCATTGTCGCGATCTTGCGCTTCGTGCCGCCGCCGACATCGGCATTCATGCTTGAACGGCACATCGCGGCGTGGCGCGCTGGCGAGAAGAATTTCACGCTGCGCTACCACTGGGCGCCGTGGCGCGAGATCTCACCGCAGTTGCCGATCGCGCTGATCGCCAGCGAAGACCAGAAATTCCCGTTTCACCACGGCTTCGACGTGCAGGCGATCCAGGATGCACTGGACGAGGCCGACGAAGGCGAACGCTTGCGCGGCGCGAGCACGATCAGCCAGCAGACGGCGAAAAACCTGTTCCTCTGGAGCGGGCGTAGCTTCGTGCGCAAGGGGCTGGAGGCCTATTTCACGGTGCTGCTGGAAATCACCTGGCCCAAGCGCCGCATCCTCGAGGTGTACATGAACATCGCCGAATTCGGTGATGGCATCTACGGCGCCGATGCGGCGGCGCGCACGTTCTTCCGCGAGGCGCCGGCGCAACTCGATGCCTACCAATCCGCGCTGCTGGCTTCGGTGTTGCCGAATCCCAAGAAACTGCACGCGGATCGCCCGTCGCCGTATGTGCTGCGCCACGCCGAGTGGACGCAACGCCAGGTTCGGCAATTGGGCGGCGTTGGTTATCTGCCGCGTTGAGCGGCAGGGGCGAGCAAGCGCAGCAGCAGCAAAGCGCACACAGTGCCGGCAATCTCTGCAATCACGAATGCGGGCACGTCCAGCGGACGGATTCCGGCAAAGGTTCGAGTCAGGCTGCGCGCGATGGTGACGGCCGGATTGGCGAACGAAGTCGAGGCGGTGAACCAGTAGGCGCAGGCGATGAAGGCGCTGACGAGTCCGGCCACGGCGCCCGGCCGTATGCGCAGGCCGAGCAGGATCGTCAGCAGCAGGCCGGCCGTGGCGACAGCCTCGCTGAGCCATTGACCGGTTCCGGTGCGCGGTTTGATGCCGATCTGGATCGGCGCCAGGTCGAACATCAGGTGCGCCAGCACGACGCCGCAGATTGCGCCGCCTATTTGTACAAATGTATACGCGGCCGCGTCGCGGCCCGGCAATTCGCCGCGCCAGGCGAACGCCGTGCTCACGGCGGGATTGAAATGCGCGCCGGAAATCGGACCGAGCAGTTCGATCAGCACCCACAGGCCCAGGCCCGTCGCGGTCGAATTCGCGAATAGCGCCACCGCCATGTTGCCGCCGGCGAGAGTCTCGCCCATGTGTCCGGAGCCGACGATGATGGCGAGCAGTGCGGTAGTGCCGAGGAATTCCGCGAACAGGCGTTGTCGCAATGGTTTCACGCCTGCGTCTCCAATTCATGCAGCAACGCGATCACGCGGCGTTCGATGTCGTCGCGCACGCTGCGGAATTCTGCGTCGCCGAGATTCTTCGGATCGGGCAACGCCCAATCCGCGCGCCGCGTCGCCGGAATCCACGGACAGGCGTCGCCGCAGCCCATCGTCACCACTGCGTCGAAGGGCTCATCGCCGATGTCCTGCAACGATTTGGAATGCTGCGTGCTCAGGTTGATGCCGCGCTCGACCATCATCGCGACCGCGCGCGGATTGATCGACCCGGACGGCCGCGAGCCGGCTGAACACGCTTCCACGCGCGCACCGCCGTGCAAGCGTGCGAAAGCCTCTGCCATCTGGCTGCGGTTGGAATTCTCCACGCAGACGAACAGGATGCGTTTCACTGGCGGATTCTTTTTTTCGACTTGACCGGCGCCGGCACGCAGGCGGAATCCGGACCGCATGGCTTGCCGGCACAGCAGTTTTCGGTGAGGTGGGCGAGCAGGGCGTTCATGCGTGCGTAATCGGCGCGGCACCAGATGTTGCGGCCCGCGCGCCGGTTGTTGACGAGTCCGGCATGGCGCAGGGTATTCAGGTGGTTCGTCAACGTCGCCGCCGCGTGTCGCGTCTGCGCCTGCAACGCGCCGACGGTGAGGCCGTCAGCTCCGGCCTGCACGAGCAGGCGATACAGCTCCAGCCGATGCGCATGCGCGAGGGCCTTGAGCACGGCAATGGCATCTGATGTTTTCATAATTCCGGAATTATGGAAATAAATCGGAGCTTGTCAAGTGCGCTGTGGTTCCGCGCACAACCGGCTTTCGGCTAGCATGCGGCCATGCAAACGCTCACGGTCGTCGTTCCCGCTTTCAACGAAGGCACCGGCCTGCGCGAATTCCACGCGCGCCTCGCCGCCGTGTTCGACACACTCGATCTGAGTTGCTCCGTGCTGTACGTGGACGACGGCAGTCGCGACGATACGTGGACGGTGATGGAATCCTTGCGCGCAGGGGACGCACGCGTGGCCACACTCAAATTGAGTCGCAACTTCGGCAAGGAACTGGCGCTGACGGCCGGGCTGGATGCCGTCGACGCCGACGCCGTCGTCGTGATCGATGCGGATTTGCAGGATCCGCCCGAACTCATCGCGCAATTCATCGCCGCGTGGCGCGAAGGTTTCGATGTTGTCTACGGTACGCGCTCCACGCGCGCGGGGGAAAGCGCAGTGAAGAAATTCACTTCGGCCGCGTTTTACCGCGTGATGGAACGCTTGAGCCACACCCCGCTGCCGCGCGACACCGGCGACTTTCGCCTGCTCGACCGGCGCGCGGTGGACGCGCTCAAGCAGGTGCGCGAGCGCCAGCGCTTCATGAAAGGTCTGTTCGCCTGGGTCGGATTCCGCCAGAAATCCATTGTTTACGAACGCGATCCGCGCTTCGCCGGATCGAGCAAATTCAACTATTGGCGGCTGTGGAATTTCGCCATCGAAGGCATCACTTCGTTTTCCACC
>JAFEFD010000482.1 GCA_018240765.1 Pseudomonadota bacterium
TCCAGCTCGCCCGAACTCGGCAGCAAGATCAACGAAGCTTTACGCCAATCCGAAAACCTGGTCGTGATCTGCTCGCCTGCGTCGGCGACTTCGCGCTGGGTCGACGAGGAAGTACTGGCGTACAAGCGCATGGGCCGCGGCGAACATATTTTTTGTTTGATCGTTGATGGCGAACCGAACGTCACCGACATGCCCGATCGGGTGGCCGCGGAATGCTTCTGCCCCGCGCTGCGCTTCCATCTCGATGCGGACGGCCAACCCACCAGCGAACGCACCGAACCCATCGCCGCCGATGTGCGCGAGGGCAAGGATGGCAAGTCCAATGCGCGCCTGAAACTCATCGCCGGCATGCTTGGCGTTGGCTTTGATACGCTCAAGCAACGCGAACAGCGCCGGCAGTTGCAGCGCATGACCGCCATCACCGCACTCGCCGTCGCCGTCATGGCCGTGACCGCCGTGCTCGCCGTGTCCGCCCTGATCTCGCGCCACGCTGCCGTAATCGCGCAACAGGCTGCCGAACGCCGCCAGAAGCAGGCCGAGGACCTGGTCGGTTTCATGCTTGGCGACCTGAACGACAAGCTGGCTCAAATGAATCGGCTCGACATCATTCAGGCGGTGGACGACAAGGCAATGACGTACTTCGAGTCGTTGTCTGCTTCCGATGTCAACGATACTGCGCTCGCGCAACGTGCCAAGGCACTGGAGAAGATTGGCATCGTACGCAACGAACAAGGCCAGCCGGCGAATGCGCTGACCGCGTTCGAGGCATCCAATCGGATCTTCCGGCAGCTGGCCGCCGCCGCACCCGCCGACCCGGAAAGCCAACTGGCGTATTCGCGGTCGCTGGCCTGGATCGGCATGATCCATTACGGGCAAGGCGATTTCAGCGCGGCCACCCGCGACTGGCGAAGCGCTCGGCAGACACTGCAACCTGCTTTGCAGCAGTCACCCGGAAATCTCTCGTTGCAGGCGCAGTTGGCGTACATGGATGGCAACCTCGATCATATGTTGTCGGCGCAAGGACATCCGGATGAGGCGCTCGCCCTGGCCAGGGAACGCCTGGAACTGCAAAGCAAGCTGGCAAAAGCCAAACCGACCGACGCGACTTACGCGGGCGGATTGGGCGACGCCCACAACGAACTAGGCCGACTGGCTTTGCTCAGGGGCGACCTCGCAGGGGCAATCGCCGAATACCACGCCGACGACACGATCGAAACCACGGCATCTACCCAGCATCCGCAAGACAACAACCAGCGCGATGATATGGCCCGCGTGCGTGCCATCCTGGGCCGCACCCTCGCATTGACAGGGGATACCGAAGCCGGAGTTCGCGCCTTGCAACAAGCAGTGGATATCGGCGTGCAGTTGGTGGCCTTCGAGCCGCACGACACCGGGTATCAGGATCGTCTGGCCCTGTATTCCTTGCAGTTGGCGCGCTTGCAGCGACTGACTGACAACACGTCGGCGGCGGCAGCGTCGAACGCAAAAGCCATTACCCTTCTCGATGCACTGGTCAGGAACGATCCCGGCAACCACGACTGGCAAGGCGATTACGCCGAAGCCCTGATTGAGCAGGCTGCGCAACAGCGCCTCGCCAACCGCTCGGACGCGGCACGCGCGTCGATACAGCAGGCGTTGGATATTCTGACGCCGATGCTGGCCAAGCACCCCGACGAACGTGCCGCGCTGCTGTCAACAATGAATGCGCAACTGCTGTTGGCGTCGCTGACGGCCGACCCGCAGGCCGCGCGCCGGTTGCGCGAACAGGCGGTGGATACCCTGCAGGCGACCAAAGTGGATCGCGGCGATCCACGCCTGCTCGCATTGCAAGTCGAAGCACTGCTCGCTCTTGACCGCAAATCCGATACGCAACCGCTGATCAAGCATTTGCGGGATGAAGGTTATCGCGACCCCGCATTTGTCGCCCTGCTGCAACGCGAACACATCTCGTATTCTGTAAAGCCGGCCATCACCCAAGGAGCACAGCATGACTGACATCACCGTCAAACTGGACATCAACGGCAATCCCGCAGTCACCTGCGAGCCGCCACAATTCAATGCCAATCGCGGTAACCAAACCATCAAATGGAAACCCGGCGGCAGCCAGAAATTCACTTTCTCCTCGCTGACCGGACTACCCAACCCTCCCTTCTCGTCGCTGGCCGTCGCCAGCAATGAAATCACGGTGCAGGATAACGATACCGATCCCGCGCTTTACGTGTACACGATCACCGTGGTAGCGGATGCAAATGGCCGGACTTACAGCACGCTTGCATCACGGGAAGGCGATCCAGTTCCGAGCATCAAGAACCGATGACATGATTCCGCTGATCGTCGGCGTCACCAGCCACCGCAACATCCCCGCGCGCGAAGTCGAATCGATCCGGCTGCGCGTGCGGGATTTTTTCGCGCGCTTGCAACGCGAGTTTCCGCACAGCGCACTGGTGGTACTGTCCGCGCTGGCCGAGGGCGGTGACCAGATTGCGGCACAGGAAGCACTGGCGGTCGGAGCACAGGTCATCGCGCCGCTGCCGCTGCCGCGCGACCTGTATGCGCAGGACTTCACCCATGCCGCCGCCCGCGCCGCCTTCGACGCGCTGTGCGGGCGCGCCCACCTCATCGAGATGCCATTGCTGCCTGGCCATACTTTGGAGGAAGTCGCGCTTGCCGGCGTGGAACGCGACCGCCAGTACGCACGCGCCGGCGTGTTCATCGCACGGCACTGCCACCTGCTGCTGACGATCTGGGACGGCAAGCAATCAGACCGCCTCGGCGGCACCGCCCAGGTGGTCGATTACTACCTGCACGGCATCATGCCCGGCCTGATCGAACGCCGGCGCGGCGCACGGCGCTGGCTGTTCGGTTACGGCGACGAACGTCCGGTGTGCCATCTGGTGTGTTCGCGCGACGGCGCCGATGGCGCTCCGCCGGCGCCGCTGCAGGCTGGACAAATCTTGTGGCGTACCGCGGGTTCGGTTTCCGCACCGGACGTGCCCATGCCGGCGCGCTTCCGCAACGCATTCGCCGAAGCCGGGGAATTCAACGCCGACGCGGCGAAATATCAAGCGCAGATCGACGCGTCGCCCGCCGATCCGGTCGAACGCGGCGCACCGCCTGCGCTGGCCACGCTGTTCCGCGCCGCAGACTGGCTCGCCATGCATTTCCAGCGGCGTGTTCTGCTGGCGATGCGCATTTCATACAGCGTGGCCGGTTTGATGGGCATCGCCTTCGCGGTCTACGACAACCTGACCAATGCCGACGCCTACATCTATGTGTTCCTGCTGCTGTTCGCCAGTGGCGTGATCATCAGCACGATCGCCGCGCGCCGCGAATGGCATCGCAAATACCTGGACTACCGCGCGCTCGCCGAAGGCCTGCGCGTGCAGGGCTACTGGCGTCGCGCCGGGATTTCCCTGACCGGCGATCCGGAATTCGCGCAGGACAGCCTGCAGCAGAAGCAGGACATTGCGCTGGACTGGGTACGCAATGCGATGCGCAGTGCCGACCTGATCCGCGCGCCGGATGCGCCCGATCGTCGCGCGGAACAACTGCACGCCGTCATCGGCGAATGGATCGGCAATGCGGATTCCGGCCAGCTCGCCTATTACACGCACAAGGCTGGGCAGCGCGAGCGCAACTACCGCATGACCGAGCATATCGGCAGGGTGAGCCTTTACGCCGGCATCGCGATCAGCATCGTGCTCGCCGCGCTGGCGTTCCGGCTGTCCGTGGACGCGAAGAACGACCTGATCGTGCTGATGGCGGTGTTCTCGGTTTCCGGAGCCGTGCGCGAGGCCTATGCCTACCGCAAGGCGGACAAGGAATTGATCAAGCAATACCGTTTCATGCGCCGCCTGTTCACCGACGCGCGCACCGCGCTGCAAGGCGCACGCGACGACGGCGAGCGGCGCGAAATCCTGCGCGCGCTCGGCGAGGCCGCGCTGGCCGAACACGCCGAATGGGCGATGATGCACCGCCAGCGCCCGCTCGAACACGGGCGGATGTGAAGCTCAGACCAGCGCCTGTGCGTGATGGCGCAGGTGCTCGGCAATGAAGCTCGCGACGAAGAAATACGAATGGTCGTACCCGGCTTGCCGGCGCAGGTTCAGCGCCTGTCCTGCACGCGCGCAGGCCGCGCGCAGCGAGTCCGGTTTCAGATTCGACAGGTGCGGATCGGCCGCGCCCTGATCGACGAGAATCTCGCCGGGGAAACGATGCCCTGACGCCAGCAGTCCGCAGGCATCGTAGGGACTCCACGTTTCGCGATCAGAACCCAGGTATTCGGCGAACGCCCGCGCGCACCAATCCACTTGCATGGGCGAGGCAATCGGCGCGAGCGCGGACACGCTGCGGTAACGCTGCGGGTTGCGCAGCGCGATGGTCAACGCGCCGTGTCCGCCCATCGAATGGCCAAAGATGCCCGCGCGTTGCGTATCGGCCGGAAAATGTGCCGCGATCAGAACCGGCAATTCCTCAGTGACATAGGTATACATTTGGAAATGCCGCGACCACGGCGCCCGCGTCGCATCCACATACAATGAGGCACCCACGCCAAGGTGCTCATCGTCCGCTTCACCGCGGATACCGGTGTTGCGCGGACTGGTATCCGGCACCACCAGCATCAACCCGAGTTCCGCGGCCACGCGTTGCGCGCCGGCCTTGAGCGTGAAGTTCTGTTCGGTGCAGCCCAGTCCCGACAGCCAATACAGCATCGGAACGCGTGCGCGCTCTGCCTGCGGCGGCACGAACACACCGAGGTTCATCGGCCCGTTGCAGGCCGATGAACGATGCCGGTAGAAACCCTGCACACCGCCGAAGCAGCGGTGCTCGGCAAGGGTTTCCAGCACCATGCTCATGCGCTCATTGCGCGGTCCACTTCTTGAGCCACGCATTGACGGTGTCGTGCCACATCACACTGTTCTGCGGCTTCTGCACCCAGTGGCTTTCATCCGGGTAATGCAGGAATTCGCTCGGAATGCCACGGCGCTGCAACGCGGTGAACGCGCTCAATCCCTGCGACAGCGGGATGCGGTAATCGTGATCGGAATGCACCACGAGCATCGGCACGCGCCAATCCTTGACGTGATCGATGGGATTGAACTTCTCGTAATTCTGCGGATGTTCGTACTGCGTGCCGCCGTTTTCGTGTTCCTCGAACCACAACTCTTCGGTCGCGTAATACATCATGCGCGTATCGAACACGCCATCGTGGTCAACCAGGCATTTCCACGGCTGGTTCCACACGCCGGCGATCCAGTACGTCATGTAGCCGCCGTAGCTCGCGCCGAGCGCACAGGCACGCGAACCGTCGAGATAGGGGAATTCCTTCAACGCCGCCGCCCAACCTTTCTGCAAATCCTCCAGCGGCCGGTCGCCCCAATGCTGGCTGATCGAATCGGTGAAGGCCTGGCCATAACCGGGCGAGCCGTGGAAATTGATCGCAACCACGCCGAAGCCGGCGCCGGCATAGGTTTCGGGAGTCCAGCGATAGTGGAACTCGTTCGTCCACGGCGACTGCGGGCCGCCGTGAATGAGGAACGCGACCGGATATTTCTGCCCGGGCTTCGCGTCCACCGGCGGCATGGCGTAGCCGTGCACGACTTCGCCGTTCCAGCCCTTGAACGTGAACCAGGTCGCCTTGCTGAAGCGCACATCGGCCAGACGCTGCGCGTTGACGTCGGTGATCTGCGCAAGCTTGCCGTCCGCATATCGGTACAAATCCACGGGATGGGAGAAATCATCGCGCGCGACGATCAGGCCTTTTGTGCCGACGACGAATGCCGACACATTGCCATCGCCGACGAGACGCGTCGCCTTGCCGCTGGCGATGTCGATGGCGAACAGGGCGTGATCGCCGTTGTCATCGGTCGTGGTGTAAAGCGTCTTGCCATCCGCGGACAGTTGCAGCGGTCCTGCGGAACGATCCCACGCAGCATCCAGTTCATGCGCTTTGCCGCTGGCGAGATCCAGCGCCATGATGCCGAAACGGTCGGCTTCGAAGCCGGGCACCTTCATGGCCAGGTAATACAGCGTCTTGCCGTCGCGCGAGGGCAGTGGATACGCATCCCATGCAAGGTTCGCGGCGGTGAGGTTTTTCGGCGCGGATGAACCGTCCGCAGGCACGGAATACACATCGAAATTCGTCGACCACGGTTCGGTCTTGCCCGCGATGCGCACGTCGAAGTAAACCGTTTTCCCATCCGGCGAAAACGCGAATTCGGTGTCGTCGCCGAATGGCTTGGATGGAACGTCGCCGTCGATGCCCTTCGAGAGCAAGCGCGGCAGTGCGGCCATACCCTTGCCACCACGCGGCGTCAACGCGGGTGCGATGTAGAGCTGGGAACGGCGGCCGTCGGACCAGGTGTCCCAGTGACGCACGAACAGACGGTCGTAAAGATGCCCGGTGGCCTTTTCCAGCCCTTCCTGCGGCGCGCGCTTCGTACAAAGACGTTCGGCGCAATCTTCGAAAACGTCGACGGACAACAACATCGTCGTGCCGTCAGGCGACAACTTGAACGTGTTGATGTCAGCCGGCCACGGCGTTTCGCTCTGCGGCGCCGATCCCGGCGTCGCGGCCATGCGCCACACGCGCGTGTACTCGTCGCCCTTGGCTTGCGCGAGGTAATACACGGATTTGCCATCCGCCGACCAGCGCGGCGTGGACGCGCTGATGTCCTTGTCTGTCAATCGCATCGGCTTGGCATCTTTCGCCGACAAGTCCAGCAGCCAGATACCGTAGATGCCCCGGTTCGCGGCGTAATCGGTTTCGCGCATCGAAAAAAGAACATGCCGGCCATCGGGCGACAACTGCGGGTCGCTCACGCGGTTCATCATGACAAGGTCATGCACGTTGAAGGGATGTGAAGCGGCGTACACACCGGACGCTGCGACAAGTGCACAAAAAGCAAAGACGAATTTCATTTCGATACTCCTCTCAACTCAGGCCGCGCGGCCCATTCGACCGATCCAGCGATACAGCACGACCGTGACCGCAACGAAAGCGATGCCGCCGATCCAGATCGACGGCGTGGCGAAGGCATCGCCGACCAGGGCCAGCGGTGAGGTATTGCCGGAAAACGCGACCACCGCGGCGATGATCACGCCGAGCAGGCTTTCGCCGACGATCAAACCGGATGCGAGCAGAATGCCCAGTTGCTTGACCGCGTCGCCGTTCGGCCCGCGTTCGGCACGGCGGTCGAACCAGGCGCCAACCAGTGCGCCGACCACGACCATCAACGTCGTCGAGGTCGGCAGGTAGATACCCAGACCCACCGCCAGCGGCGGCAGGCGTGGTCCCTTCTTCGCCATGCCCAGGATTTCATCGAGGATGATGATCGCGACCCCGATGCCGGCGCCTATCGCGATCAGGCTCCAGTCGATATTGTTCGTGATCACGCCTTGCGCCAGCGCCGAGATCAGTCCCGCCTGCGGCGCGGGCAGTGCGTGCGCGGGGTCGGCCCCGGGCGCGCCGACGAATCCATAAGCGTGTTGCAACAGGTCCAGCACCGGCGGAATCACCACCGCGCCGGCGATGACGCCAATCACCAGCGCCCACTGCTGCAGCGACGGCGTGGCATCGACAAGCTGGCCCGTTTTCAGATCCTGCAGGTTGTTGTTGGCGATCGAGGCCACCGCGAACACGATGGACGTGATGAACAACGCGAACGCAACCAGCGCCTTGCCTGCTTCTGCAGGCACCAGGGATTTTACGAACAACACGAGCAGCAGCGCGGCGATGATGACGACGAGGATGCCGATGCCCGACAGCGGACTGTTGCTCGATCCGATCAATCCGGCCATGTAGCCGCACACGGCGGAAACGAGAAAACTCAACACGATCACGAAGACCACGCCGCCGATGGCGAGCAAGGCGGCGTGATCGCCGAGTCCGGCGCCGTCCGCGAATTGCCACAGCAGGTATCCGACCGGGACGAGGCAGGCCAGCGTGATCAGGCCGACCGTGCCGATCGGCATGTCGTGTTCGGTGCGCGGCAGGGTATCGAGTCTGCCTTCCTTGCGCGCGCGCGAGGCCCGCATCGCGCCGGTCAATCCTCCAACGACGGGCTTGACCAGCTTGGCCAGGGTCCAGATCGCGGCAACACCAATGGTGCCGGCGCCGACGAAGCGCACGTAATGGCTCCACGCCGCCTGTGCAGCGTCGGCGGCATTGCCCGCTTCCGGATGCAGCGCGGTGAAATGCGGCACCGCCCAGCCCCAGCCGATCAGTGCGCCGACCAGCATGGCCACGCCCACCCACAAGCCGACCAGATGCCCGACTGCGAAAAGCGCGAAGGAAAGATTGAAATCGTAACCGGTGGCGCTGGATTTTTCGTCGCTGCCGAGACGGAAATATTGCAACACGTCGCTGGCGAAGATTTTCGTCTGCACGACGATGTAGAAAACCGCCGAGACGATGGACCCCCAAACCACGGCTTTCAATCCGGCGCTGCTGGCGTCCACGGATTCTGCGGCGTTGCCGTGCGCTTGGCCGACGCCGACTTTCAAAACTTCGGCGCATGCCACGCCTTCCGGATACGGCAGGTCGGAATCGGTCACCAGGGCGCGGCGCAACGGAATCGTGTACATCACGCCGAGGATGCCGCCGGTCGCGCAGATGCCGAACGTTACCCAGAACGGAAAGCCCGTCCACCAACCGACGATGATCAGCCCGGGCAGCACGAAGATGATCGAGGACAGCGTACCCGCGGCCGATGCCACCGTCTGCACGATGTTGTTTTCCTGGATCGTGGCATCGCGCATGGCCTTGAGGATCGCCATCGAGATCACCGCCGCGGGAATGGAGGTCGAGAACGTCAATCCCGCCTTCAACCCGAAATACACATTCGCCGCGGTGAACACGATCGTGATCACGATGCCGATGATCAGGCCGCGGATGGTGAATTCGGCGCGCGCGGCCGAGGAATCGATGCTGCTCATGGAACCCCTCCCGGAAATTCTCCGAAGTATGGCAAAGTCTGGCGCTCGCGTCAGGGTTTCCCTGTCCTGCCGTACACGTCTTCCAGCCGCACAATGTCGTCCTCACCAAAATAATCGCCGCACTGGACTTCGATCAGGTGGATGTCCTTGGAAGTGGGGTTTTCCAGCCGATGCAGGGTTTGCATCGGGATGAACGTGGATTCGTTGCGGTTGAGCAGGAATTCGCGCTCGCCCACGCGCACCTTCGCGGTGCCGTCGACCACGGTCCAGTGCTCGCTGCGGCGCGAATGTTTCTGCAGACTCAACACGCCACCGGGTTTCACAGTCAGGCGCTTGACCTTGCAGTCGGCCTCGTCCTCGAGCACGGTGAAACTGCCCCAGGGCCGGTGCACGGTCTGGTGAAAGCGTGCCGCGGCATGATCGTTGCGGCGCAATTCCTCGACCACCTGCTTGACCTGCT
>JAFEFD010000483.1 GCA_018240765.1 Pseudomonadota bacterium
AACGAGGTCACCGATTTCCTGGTCGGCCTGTTCCAGGACGCCGATCCGCAGCAAACGCGCGGCCGTGACGTCAGCGCGCGCGAGTTGCTCGACCAGGCCAGCACGCGCCTGGATGCCATGCCGATCGCGCAGACCCAGGTACAGGCGCGCCTGCTGACCACGCTCGGCGAAATCTATGTCAGCATCGGCCAGCCGCGGCGCAGTACCGACCTGCTCGGCCGCGCGATCGCGCTGCTGCGCGCGCCGGGGAGCGATCCGCTGCGCCTGGCGCGGGCGCTGAACGAGGAATGTCGCGCCTGGTCCGGTGCATCCGACTATGCGAAGGCATTGCCCGCCTGCCGCGAGGCCATGGCGCTGCGTGCGGCGCGCCTGCCTTCCAACGATGCGGACCTGGGACACAGCCATAACGCGTCGGGCGTTGCCGAACAGGGTGTCGGCGATTTCGATGCGGCCGAACGCGACTACCGCGCGGCGCTGGCGATATTCTCCGCCGCTGGCACGGCGTATCGCGGTGAGGTCGCCTCGACGCTGCACAATCTCGGCTTCCTCGAATTTCATCGCGGCGATTACACCCGGGCCCGCGATTTGTACGTGCAGGCGTTGGCGGACAAGCGCGCCATCTACGGCAACGACGATCCACGCACGCTCACCACGCTCGACAACCTGGCCCAGGCCGAGGAGGAACTTGGCGATCTTGCCGCTGCCGAACGCAATCTTGCCGAAGCGTTGGCGCTGCAAATCAAGGTACTCGGCACCGACAGCATCGCGGTCGCGCGCGCACACAACGACCTGGCCAGCGTGCAGCAGGATCGCGGCGAATATGCTGCCGCCGAGGCGAACTACCGCGCCGCGCTGGATCTTGATGCGCGCCTGGAGCCGGCCGGCTCGATGAGCTGGGCCGTCACCGCGAACAATCTCGCCACGCTCGAAGAAGATCGCGGCGATTACGCCGCGGCGTTGCCACTGTTCCGCGATTCATTGCGAATCCGGCAAGCGCACAACAAGTCGCCGAGCGCTTCGGTTGCGCGCGTGCAGAACAACCTGGCGCGTTGCGAACTGGAGCTGGGCGACCTCGCCGCGGCACGACCGTTCATCGATGCGACGCTGGCGACTCGGCGTGCGCTCAAGCTCGATCCGGCGCAGTTGCTCGATTCACAACTGCTCGAGGCGCAGTGGCTGGTGCGGTCAGGCCGTTTGAACGAAGCCGCTGCAGCGCTGCACGCGCTGACACCACCGGATGGACGCGGCAACTATGGACGTCGTGCGCGTTATGCGATCGTGCAAGCCGAGCTGGCCGCAGCGCATCGCGACTGGATGGCGGCATTGGCCGCGCAGCGCCGCGCGCTGGATGCATTGCGTGGTGAGCTGGGCGAACAGCATCCGGCGTATGCGCGGCTCGCGGCGCAGGCCGCGACGTACGCACACGCGGCCAACGACGATGCGGCGACGCGATCGTTGTTGCAGCCGGCCTTGCCGATCATCAAGGCGTCGCTGGTCGAACACTCGCCGCAGCGGCGCGAGGCGGAAAAGCTCGCCGCAGTGTTGAAGATGCGCTAGATCAGCGCCGGGTGCCGTCGATGCGGATCCAGCCGTCGCGTTCCGTCGCGCGCAAATCCACAAACCATTCGGAGTAACGCGCCAGCAGCTCGTCCTGCTGGCCGTCGAGGATGCCCGACAACGCCAGCGCGCCGCCGGACTTCAGGCTTTGCGCGAACACGGGCGCGAGCTCGCCCAACGGGCCGGCAAGGATATTCGCGACGAGAACATCGGATTGCATTTGTGGAAATTGCTGCGGAAGATACAAGTCCAGTTGCCCGGATACGCCGTTGCGTTGGGCGTTGTCGCGGCTCGCGGCGATGGCTTGTTCATCGTTGTCCACGCCGATCGCGCGCGCGGCGCCGAGCTTGAGCGCAGCGATGGCAAGGATTCCAGAGCCGCAGCCGTAGTCGATCGGCGTCTTGCCGGTCAGGTTGGCTCCATCCAGCCATTCCAGGCACAGCGCCGTGGTCGGATGCGTGCCGCTGCCGAACGCAAGGCCGGGATCCAGGCGCACGATGACGGCATCGGGATCGTCCGGCGTGTCGACGGTCCATGGATAAATCCACAAGCGCCGGCCGAAGCGCATCGGCCTGAAGGTATCCAGCCAGGCGCGCGTCCAGTCCTGGTCGGCGACGTCGCGGAACGCGATCTGCGCCGGTTCAATCCCGGGCACGAGTTCGGCAAGTGCGTGCACGAGCCCCGCGCGGTCGGCATTGGCATCGAACAATGCTTGCAGCAGCATGGCGTTCCACACCGGCGTTTCGCCAACGCCCGGCTCGAAGATCGCGCGTTCATCCGGCGTGTCGGCGTTCGCGTCCGCGAGCGTGACCGACAGAGCGCCCAGGTCTTCGAGCGCGGCTTCGATGGCGGCCTGCTCGCTGGCGCGAGCGGTGAGGGAGAGTTCGAGCCAGGTCATTTCAGCCGAGCTTGATCGCCTTTTCCTTCGCCTCGGCGATGCGTTTCTCGAGGTAATGGATGTTCTGGCCGCCGGCGCAGAATCCGCCGTCGGCCATGATGCGTTGTTGCAGCGGCAGATTGGTCTTGACCCCTTCGAACACCATCTCGGCCAGCGCGATGCGCATGCGCGCGATCGCGGTTTCGCGGTCGCGGCCGTGCACGATGAGTTTTCCGATCATCGAATCGTAATTCGGCGGAATGCGGTAACCGTCATAGACGTGGGTATCGATGCGCACGCCCGGGCCGCCTGCGCTTTCGAAGCGCTTGACCGTGCCGGGCGATGGCATGAACGTGTCCGGGTCCTCGGCATTGATGCGGCATTCGATGGCGTGGCCGTTGATCTTGATGTCGGACTGTTTGATCGACAGTTTCTCGCCGCCGGCGATCAGCAACTGCTCGCGCACGAGATCAACGCCGGTGATGAATTCAGTCACCGGATGCTCGACCTGGATGCGCGTGTTCATCTCGATGAAATAAAAGCGCCCGTTCTCGTACAGGAACTCGAACGTGCCGGCGCCGCGATAACCGATGCGCACGCACGCCTCGACGCAGACTTTGCCGATTTCGGCGCGCTGTTCCGGCGTGATTCCCGGCGCTGGAGCTTCTTCGACGACCTTCTGATGGCGGCGCTGCATCGAGCAATCGCGCTCGCCCAGGTGGATCGCGTTGCCCTGGCCGTCGGCAAGCACCTGGATTTCCACATGCCGCGGATTCTCCAGGAACTTCTCCATGTAGACCTCGGCATTGCCGAACGCGGCCTTGGCCTCGGACTTGGTCAGGGTGATGGCGTTGGCCAGATGCGCTTCGGTGCGCACCTCGCGCATGCCGCGTCCGCCGCCGCCGCCGGCCGCCTTGATGATGACCGGATAGCCGATCTCGCGTGCGATCTTCGCATTCTCCGCGGAATCCTCGCCAAGCGGACCGCCCGAGCCCGGCACGCATGGCACGCCGGCTGCCTTCATCGCGCGGATCGCCTCGACCTTGTCACCCATCATGCGGATCACGTTCGCAGTCGGGCCGATGAAGATGAAGCCGGATTGTTCGACGCGCTCGGCGAAGTCGGCGTTTTCCGAGAGAAAACCATAGCCGGGATGGATCGCCTGCGCGTCGGTGACTTCCGCCGCGGCGATGATCGCGGGGATGTTGAGGTAGCTTTCCGCCGCCGGCGCCGGGCCGATGCACACGGATTCGTCGGCCATGCCGACGTGCTTGAGGTTGCGATCGGCGGTGGAATGCACGGCCACGGTGCGGATGCCCAGCGTCTGGCAGGCGCGCAGCACGCGCAGGGCGATTTCGCCGCGGTTGGCGATGACGACTTTGTCGAGCATCGCCGGATCAGCCGATCACGAACAGCGGTTGATCGAATTCCACCGGCTGACCGGCGCTGGCCAGGACCGCAACCACCGTGCCGGCGTGGTCGGCTTCGACCTGGTTGAACATCTTCATCGCCTCGATGATGCCGAGTGTGTCGCCGACCTTCACTTGCTGGCCAACCTTCACGAAAGGCGGGGTTTCCGGATTCGCGGAAGCGTAGAAAGTGCCGACCATCGGCGAGCGCACGACATGACCGGGCGGCAAACCCTTGTCCGCGGATGCGGCGGCAGTCGCGGTAGCTGCTGCTGGTGCGGCGGTGCGCGGGGTTTCATGCGCCTGCGCGTGCACGGGAATCGTGACCGGCGCCGCAATGCCGCCCTTCGGCATCCGGCTCAGGCGCACGGATTCCTCGCCTTCCTTGATCTCGATCTCGGCCAGGTTGGACTGTTCGAGAATATCGATGAGTGTCTTGATCTTGCGCAGATCCATGGTGAAACCCCTTGATTCGTTGAATGCGAGGCGCTCAGCGCGCCGTTTTCTGAAGATGATCCAGCGCTGCCTGCAAGGCGAGCCGGTAACTCAAGGCGCCGAATCCGGCGATCACGCCGACGGCGATGTCCGAAAAATACGAAAGCCGGCGGAACGGCTCGCGCGCGTGCACGTTGGACAGATGTACCTCGATGAACGGGATCTTCACGGCGGCCAGGGCGTCGCGCAGGGCGACGCTGGTATGTGTGAACGCGCCGGGATTGATCAGGATAAAGGCGGTGCCATCGTCGTGGGCCGCCTGCACGCGCTCGATCAATTCATGTTCGGCGTTGGATTGGAACGAAGCCAGTTCCGAACCGGATGCGCGCGCGTTCGCCGCAATATCCGCGTCGATGCCCGCAAGCGTGGCATGGCCGTAAACGTCCGGCTCGCGCGTGCCGAGCAGGTTCAGGTTGGGGCCGTGCAGGACGAGAATCTTGGACACACGTAATGCCGACGAACGCCAGCCTAAGGCCGGTCAAGGCGCGAAAGTGTGCAAGACTTGGAAGGCAATGTCCAGTGCGTTGTCGGCAAGATAGCCGAAAATACACGGTGTTTAACCAGGATTGCGTAGATGCGGCTCGATCCAGGCCGCTAGGCTATCGGCCGAGGTGAAACTGCCGGCGCGTAGGGTGATCATCTTGCCATCCGGGCCGATCAACAGCGAATACGGCAGCACACCCGCGTCGTCGCCCGCGGCCTTGAGGGTGTCGTCGCCGCCGATCAGGACCGGATAACCCACTGGCATGGACTTGAGGAAATCGGTGATCGCATCCGGATCATCGATCGCCACGCCGACGACATCGAAGCCGTGATTGGCATAGTGTTTCGACGCCGCATCGAGCAGGGGCATTTCCTCGCGGCAAGGCCCGCACCAGGTCGCCCAGAAATTGACCAGCACCAGTTTGCCATGCCAGTCGCCGAGGCGATGCGTGGTGCCGTCCGTGCCGGGCAATTGCAGATCCGCCAGCGCATCGCCGGGCGCGAGCACGCCGGCGCCCGCCGGCATGCCGGCGACATGCGGCCGGTTGAAGTAGCTGCCGGCCCAAAGTCCAAGCAACGCTCCGGCAATGGCGATGGCGATGATGAGAAGATTGGAGCGGCTGAACATCAGGGGCTGGCCTGTGCGGGAACCAGCGCGGCGCGCACCACGGACTG
>JAFEFD010000484.1 GCA_018240765.1 Pseudomonadota bacterium
CGACGAGGACGAACAGCGGACTCGCGTCCGGCGTCATCGCACCAGACTGCGTTGCCCGCGCTCGATGAAGTCGAGCATGCGCTTGACGTCGGGTTCCTCGGCGGCGATGCGCGCCAGCTCCGCACGCGCTTCTTCGAACGGGATCTTGGCGACGTACAGTGTCTTGTAGGCGCGTTTGATCGCGGCTATGCGTTCGGGCGAAAAGCCGCGGCGTTTCAAGCCTTCGCTATTGATGCCGCGCGGCCGGCCCTGCGTGTCGGCATCGGCGGCAATCATCATGAACGGCGGCACGTCGCCGCTGAGCAGCACGCCCATGCCGATGAACGCATGCTCGCCAACGCGGCAGAACTGATGCACGCCGGCGAATCCCGAGAGGATGACGTGATCGCCGATTTCGACGTGGCCGGCGAGCGTGGCATTGTTGGAAAACACCGTATGGCTGCCGACGATGCAGCCATGCGCGATATGCGCGTAGGCAAGGATCCAGTTGTTGTTGCCGATGCGGGTCGCGCCGCCCTTGTCGCCGCGGTTGATCGTGACGAATTCGCGGATCAGGTTGTCGTCGCCGATGACGAGTTCGCTGCGCTCACCCTCGAATTTCTTGTCCTGCGAATCGCCGCCGATCGAAGCGAACGCGGCAATGCGATTGTTGCGTCCGATCCTGGTCGGGCCTTGAATCACGACATGCGGCGCGATCGTCGTGCCGTCGCCGATTTCCACTTCGGCGTCGATCACGGAAAACGCGCCGACGCTCACGTTGGCGCCGAGTTTCGCGCTCGCGTCGATTTGCGCGGTCGCGTGGATCATGCGCCGCTGCGCCCGGCACACAGCAACTCGGCCTCGGCGACCTGCTTGCCGTCCACCAGCGCGCGGCAGGCGAACAGTCCCATGCCGCGCAGCATGCGCTTGAGTTCGACGTGCAAGGCCAACTGGTCGCCGGGAACCACCATCTGCGTGAATTTGGCGTTGTCCACCTTCACCAGGTAATACATCGGCTGCGTTTCGTGCTTCGGCGTCGACAGGAACACGAGCAGGCCGGACGCCTGCGCCAGCGCCTCGATGATCATCACGCCCGGCATCACCGGATGCCCGGGGAAGTGCCCCTGGAAGTGCGGCTCGTTGACGCTGACGTTCTTGAGCGCGACCAGGCGCTTGGAATGTTCGAACTCGACCACGCGATCGACCAGCAGGAACGGATAACGGTGTGGCAACAAGTTCATGATGCGCTCGACATCGAGCGGCAGTTCGACCGTGGGGAGGTTCTGGGTCATTGTTTTGCTTCCTTTTCCAGTTGCTGCACGCGCCGAACGAGTTCATCCAGGTGTTTGAAGCGTGCTGCGTTGCGGCGCCAGGCGCGATTATCCTGTATTGGCGTGCCGGAGGAATATTCGCCTGGCTCGACGATCGAATGCGTCACCAGGCTGCGTGCGGTGATCGTCACCTTGTCGGCGATCGAAATATGGCCGACGATGCCGGCGCCACCGCCGATCAGGCAGTAGCGGCCGATCCGTGCGCTGCCGGCTACTGCCGCGCAGCCGGCCATGGCGGTGTGCGCGCCGACATGGACGTTGTGCGCGATCTGGATCTGATTGTCCAGGCGCACGTCTTCCTCGAGTACGGTATCGCCGATCGCGCCACGGTCGATGGTGGTATTCGCCCCGATTTCGCAATCGTCGCCGATGCGCACGCCGCCGAGTTGCGGCACCTTGATCCAGTGGTTCTTGTCGAACGCGAGGCCAAAACCGTCCGCGCCGATCACGGCACCCGGATGCACAAGCACGCGCTTGCCCAGCGCGACGTCGCGCACGAGCGTTACGCGTGCGACCAGATGCGCCTGCGCGCCGACATGGCAGCGATCGCCGATGCTGCAATGCGCGCCGAGCACGGCGCCTTCGCCGATTCCGGATTGCTCGCCAATGACACAGAACGGCCCGATCGATGCGCTCGCGGCGACGCGCGCGCTTGCGGCAACGACGGCGCTCGGATGAATGCCGGGCGAAGCCGCGACGGTGCGCTCGAACAAGGCGGCGATTTTCGCGAACGCGACATAGGGATCGGCCGCGATCAGGCAGGCGCCGCGGCGCGTGTCGGCATCCGCCTCGCGCAATACCACGATGCCGGCCTGGGTATTGGCCAGATGCGCGCGGTAGTGCGGATTGGCGAGGAAGGCCAACTGGTCCCGCGTGGCGGTTTCCAGCGTGCCGATGCCGTGGATGGATTGACTGCCATCGCCACGCATCTGCAATCCGAAGCGTGTGGCGAGATCGGCAAGGCTGTGGCGCGACGCGGTCATGGCGCGGCGCCCGCGGGTTTTGCATGGCGCAACTGGTCGAGCACGGCATCGGTGATGTCGATGCGCGGGTTCGCGTAAACCACGGGACTGGGCACGATCAGGTCGTAGCCATGCGCGCGCGCGTAGTCGACGACGGTGTCGTTGATCTGCTGCCAGACGCGGTCGCGATCCGCCGCCGCGCGTGTATTGAGTTCATTGCGCA
>JAFEFD010000485.1 GCA_018240765.1 Pseudomonadota bacterium
CTGCTCACGCGCGACGCCATCCTCGTCGTCGAAGGCGGTTTGGCCTGGGACGACTTCGCCGGCGCCCTGCGCATCCGCGCACGGCGTGTATTCACCTTGAATGAAGCCTGCGAACGCCAGGCAAAGCTGCTGCGAATCCGTCTCAATGGCATCGGCGAGGATTTCCTCGATCGCCTGCGTGATACGCTCGCCGGCTATCGCGGCGGACAAACGCCCCTGCGCGTGCAGTACGCCAACGCCAGCGGTCACGCCGAAATCGAACTCGGTCCGGAATGGCGCGTGCGCGCGACCGCCGATCTCAAGCGCAGCCTCGACGTGCTGCCCGGCGTCAAATCGACCGAATGGGTGCTAAGCCGCTCGAACGGTGCCTGAGGCGGGGTATTCCGCCCCGCCTGTGGCTATAATTCGAGGCTTCGCGTCCACGTTTCCGGCATGAACCCCAACTTCCTCGATTTCGAACAGCCCATCGCCGAACTGGAAGGCAAGATCCAGGAGCTGCGCCATGCCAGCCACGGCCAGGCGTTCAACATCGAGGACGAAGTGCACAAGCTGCGCGACAAGCTCAAGCGCAAGACCGCGGAAATCTTCAAGGACCTGACGCCCTGGCAGATCGCGCAACTGGCGCGGCACCCGGCCCGGCCCTATACGCTCGACTACGTGCAGACGATCTGCTCGGAATTCCACGAACTCGCCGGCGACCGCGCTTATGCCGACGACGCGGCCATCGTCGGCGGACTCGCGCGCATGGACGGCCGCGCGATCATGGTGATCGGCCAGCAGAAGGGCCGCGACACCAAGACCAAGATCCGCCGCAACTTCGGCATGCCGCGCCCGGAAGGCTATCGCAAGGCGCTGCGCCTGATGCAGATGGCCGAACGCTTCGGACTGCCGATCCTCACCTTCATCGACACGCCCGGCGCCTATCCCGGCGTCGGCGCTGAAGAGCGCGGCCAGTCCGAGGCGATCGCGCGCAACCTGCTGGAGATGTCGCAGCTACGCGTGCCGATCATCTGCACCGTGATCGGCGAAGGCGGCTCCGGCGGCGCGCTGGCGATCGGCGTCGGCGACCGCACCGTCATGTTGCAGTATTCGACCTACTCGGTGATTTCGCCCGAGGGCTGCGCCTCGATCCTGTGGAAAACCGCCGACAAGGCCAAGGACGCCGCCGAGGCGCTCGGCATCACGGCGCCGCGCCTGCTCGAACTGGGACTCATCGATAAAGTGGTGCGCGAGCCGCTCGGCGGCGCGCACCGCGACCCGCACGCGATGGCGATCCGCCTCAAGGCCGTGCTGCGCAACCAGCTCGATGAACTCGAACGCAGCGACCGCGCCGGCCTCGTCGGTGAACGCTACAAGCGCCTGCGCCGTTACGGCGCGTTCAAGGCGTAGCTTGGTCGACCTCGATCTCGATGCCGCCGACCATGCCGGCAACGAGGTTGTACAGCGCCCCGCCGACCGCACCGGCGATGAAGCCGATCACGCCGTACATGATCGGAAAAATGATCAGCGCGGCGATGCCCGCAACGCCGGCAATCGCGGATGCCTGTCCGCCGAAACTGCCGATCACCGCGCCGAACATCATGAACAACAGCGCGATGAGAACGCCGAAGATGGCCATCAGGACCATCTGGAAAACCGCGAGTTTCAACACCGCAACACGTTTGATGACCATGGCAGTTTCCCCATTGAGTTGACCCCGCCGCAACCGCGGGTGACATGACGCTAACGCAGGTTCATGCCTTGCGCAACCGGTTCTGGCACCATGCGCAAATGTCCGCGTCGTTGACCGACCTGCTGCGCGCCAATCTCGATGCCCTGCCGCCGGGCCCGCTCGCCGTGGCCTTCAGCGGCGGCTTGGATTCGAGTGCCTTGCTGCATGCGCTCGCGCAGTTGCCCGCGGCGCGTGCGCGCGGACTGCGCGCGATCCATGTCGATCACGGATTGCACGACGACAGCAGCGGATGGGCGGCGCACTGCCGCGATTTCGCCACGCGGCTGGACGTGCCGCTGCAGGTCATCGCCGTAGACGTGGATCGCGCCGCCGGAACCGGGCTCGAGGATGCCGCGCGGCGCGCGCGCCTTGCCGCGTTTGCGCAATCCCTGGGTACCGGCGAATTCCTCGCCCTCGCCCAGCATCGCGGAGACCAGGCCGAAACCGTCCTGCTGAAGCTGCTGCGCGGCGCGGGACCGGAAGGCCTCGGCGCGATGCGCGCGTTGCGACAATTCGGGAAAGGACATTTGTGGCGGCCATTGCTGGATTTGCCGCGCGCAACATTGGCCGATTACGCGAACGAGCACGCGCTGCGCTGGATCGAGGATCCGAGCAATACGCACACGCATTTGTCGCGCAACTTCCTGCGCCACGAAATCTTTCCGCACCTTGTACAGCAATGGCCGCAGGCCGAGGCCGCGCTGGCACACAGCGCAACCTGGTTGCGCGCCGCCGCGGATTACATCGACACGCAGTCGGCTGCCGCGCTCGCCGATCTGCGCGGCGCCGAGCTGGCGACACTGGACTGGCGCGGCTGGCTGGCCCTTCCGGTTGCCTTGCGCGACCCGGTACTGCGGCGTTGGTTGCGCGAGGCAGGTTTGGATGAACCGGCGCACTTCCATGTCGCCGAGCTGGAGCGCCAACTGCTTGCCGCGAACGACCGCCACCCGTGCGTGACCTTCGACAACACGCAACTGCGCCGCGACCGAAACGTCTTGCGCGCGTCGCAGCGGGATATCGCGCATGCCAACGATTGATTCCTGCAGGCCACTGCGGTAGCTTGCGCGCCATGCGCAAGACCGATGCCAAGCCCGCCGACCCAAAATCTGCCGAGCCCGCCGAATCCGACCGCATCGCCGATTTCGAAAAATCGCTCGATGAACTCGAAAAACTCGTCGGCAAGATGGAACACGGCGAACAAAGCCTGGACGATTCGCTCAAATCCTACGAACGCGGCATCGCGCTGTACCGCAATTGCCAAAGCGCGCTGGAGCAAGCCGAACTGCGCGTGAAACTGCTGTCCGATCCCGAGCAGCCCGACCAAGCCGAAGACTTTGAGCCGGAAGCGCCTTGAGCCGCCGGCCGCGCTGATCGCCTTCAGCACGCGCGCGGATGAAGCCCTCGCGCGCGCGTTGCCGCCGGATGCGCAAGAGCCCGTACCGCTGCACCAGGCCATGCGCTACGCCGTGCTCGGCGGCGGAAAGCGCCTGCGCCCGGTGCTGGTCTACGCGACCGGCCAGGCGCTTGGCGCGCAGATGGACGCGCTCGATGCGTCCGCTGCCGCGGTGGAAATCATCCACGCCTATTCGCTGGTGCACGACGACTTGCCGGCGATGGACAATGACGAGATGCGGCGTGGCCGGCCGACCTGCCACGTCGCCTTCGGCGAGGCGATGGCGATCCTTGCCGGCGACGCGCTGCAGGCACTCGCGTTCGAGATCCTCGCCGGCGACACGAAGCACGAACCGCGCCGGCATGTCGAGATGCTGCGCACGCTTGCCGCTGCCTGCGGCTCACACGGCATGGCCGGGGGGCAGGCGCTGGACCTCGCGGCCGTCGGTGCATCGCTGTCACCCGACGCGCTCGACCGCATGCATGAGCACAAGACCGGTGCGCTGATCCGCGCCAGCGTGCGCCTGGGCGCGCTCGCGGCCGGTTGCGCAGACACTGCGATTCTTTCCGCACTGGATGCGTACGCACACGCCATCGGATTGGCGTTCCAGATTCGCGATGACATCCTCGATGTGGAAGGCGACAGCGACGTCATCGGCAAGACCGCGGGCAAGGATGCCGCGCAGTCCAAACCCACCTATCCGGCCATCCTCGGCATGCAAGCCTCGCGCGCACGACTCATGCAGCTTACGCACGCGGCCATCGCCGCACTGGCACCGCTCGGGGGACGCGCGAGTAATCTCGTGGAGCTGGCACGCTATGTCGCCGAGCGCGAGAGTTGATCAGCTGCCGGCCACCGTCATTTTGTCGATCAATATCGAACCGGTGAGTATGTGCGAGCGCCGGTCCACGTCCGCGCCAATCGCGGCGATGCCGGCAAACATCTCGCGCAGGTTCGAGGCGATGGTGATCTCTTCGACCGGATACGCGATCGTGCCATTCTCGACCCAGAAACCCGCCGCGCCGCGCGAATAGTCTCCGGTCACGATCGACACGCCCTGCCCCATCACCTCGGTCACGAGTAATCCGGTGCCAAGTTTTTTCAGCATGCCGGTGAAATCGTCCGCACCCGGCTCCACGATCAGATTGTGGATGCCGCCGGCATTGCCGGTGCTGGCAAGGCCAAGCCGGCGCGCCGAATAGCTGCCCAGGACGTATCGTTCCAGGATACCCGCGCGCACAAGATCGCTGTCCGCTGTCGCCACGCCTTCGCTGTCGAAATTGGCTGATGCCTGTCCGCGCGGAATTTGCGGACGTTCCACAATATGCACGAAAGCCGGAAACAGATTCTTGCCGGCGTGGTCGACGAGAAAACTCGCCTTGCGATACAGCGCGCCGCCGCTGACGGCGGAGACGAGATGCCCGATCAATCCACGCGCGACTTCCGGCGCAAACAGCACGGGACACGCTCGCGTATCGAGCTTGCGCGCGCCGCGCCGCGCCAGCGTGCGCTGCGCGGCCCTGGCGCCGATCGAGGCGGCGTCGGGTAAATCCCCCGCGGCGCGCTCGGACTCGTACCAATAGTCGCGCTGCATGCCGTTGCCATCCTGCGCGATCAACGAGCACGATAGTGAATGACGCGTGCCGCGTTCGCGGCCGACAAAGCCCTGCGAATTGGCGTAGACGCCAAGCGACCCGCCAGACTGGATCGAAGCGCCATCGGAATTGGAGATTCCATCCAGCGCGCGGCCGGCGTCTTCGATCTCGATGCCCAGCCCAATCGCACCTTGTGCATCCAGATTCCACGGATGCCATAGGTCCAGATCCGGAAACACACGCGCCAGCCGTGCCGGATCCGCGAGTCCCGCGTACGGATCGGCTTCGGTGTATTTCGCGATCG